>CAYSMM010000212.1:0-4628 GCA_964432095.1 uncultured Burkholderiaceae bacterium
TGCGCATCGCCACGCAACTGCCAATCGCTCACCGGCGGCACGTGTGTGTAACCGCTGGCCTCACTGCTCGCGGCTATATGCACGTCGCAATAGCGCGCTGCCTCCTTCGCCGATTTGGCGCTCCATGAGCCCGTGACCACCACGTCCACCTTGCCGCCGCGCGACAGGTTGAGTGGCACGATGGCGTTCTCTGCAATCGCACCGCCCTGCATGAACAGCACCTCGTAGCTATCGGGCACGCCCATCAACTCGCTCAAGTCGGCCAGCGCCTGCTCGTGTATACGTGTGAACTCAGGGCCACGATGGCTCATCTCCATCACACTCATGCCGCTGCCTTGCCACGACAACATCTCCTCGGCGGCTTGACGCAGCACTGGCTCAGGCAAGGTGGCGGGGCCGGGGGAAAAGTTGTACGGACGCACGGGCGCTTGATTCAGGGCCATCATGGACTTGACGTGATCGTTGGGGAGATAGGCACTCATGCCACAAGCATAAACCGGACGCGACGCTGGTGCAGCCTGAGGTGCGACAAAAGCAAAAGCCGCCGCGGCATGCACCGGGCGGCTTGTTGTGCGAGTTACGGTTTACTTCTTCGGTGCAGGCGCAGCCTTGTTGGGTGCGGGTGCCGGTGCGGGTGCGGGTGCGGGTGCCGGTGCCGGTGCGGCCTTGGGAGCCGTCGCGCCATTCTTGGCAAGAATTTCGTCGGCCTTCTTCAGAAACGCCTGGGATTTGTCGCCGACAGTTTTCTCGGTATCAGCCACGATATCCTGCACCATCTTCTGAACGATCTCGCCTTCAACTTGCTGATGCTTCTTGAGCACGGGCGATTCAAAAATCTGCACCAGTTGACGCAGCTCTTCAGTGGTAAAGCGCTGCTCGTACATCGGAGCCATGCTCTTGATACGCACCACGGGTGCGCGCTCACGCAGCAGCTTGAGAATATCGTCAAGGTGTGCATTGAGTGCGTCGTTGAGCTCTTTGCGTGCAGTATCACGGTTGGCCTGCGGAACGGTTTGATCGATGCGCGG
The DNA here is from genome assembly GCA_964432095.1 of uncultured Burkholderiaceae bacterium. Taxonomy (GTDB): domain Bacteria; phylum Pseudomonadota; class Gammaproteobacteria; order Burkholderiales; family Burkholderiaceae_C; genus CAYSMM01. Next base: position 1,029 of record CAYSMM010000212.1, read on the forward strand.
GCCAATCTGCTGCACCAGCGGGCCGCTGGCGGTGTTGGCCAGCCGTACCAGCAAACCATCGAGCGCCTGGCCTTCCTGCGCCTTCACCAGCCGCTCGGCCAGCGCTTTTTTGTCGGCGTCTTGTGCGTGAGCAACACTCACGGCAGACACTGCAGCCACGACGGCTGCAAGGCCGGCGAGCACACTCGACCTAATTGTTTGCATCGTTTTCATGCTTGATACTCCATTGACTATATAAGCTTTACTGCCTATCGATAAAGCAGTAAATAATGTATACCCTTAATTGTATAATGATAAACGGGTTGACCGCTACGGTCTGTGTGTCCAACCCAATTATTAATTCACGGTGCTGTCCGGCAGGTGACCGCCGTCACTGTTGCCACCGTTGATCGCAGTGTCGTCGCTGACCGTGCCCGCGCTGGCTTCAGCATCGGTCTCCACGATTCTCTGCAACCCCGAGAGCTTGGCACCGTCATCGAGTGCAATAAGCGTGACGCCTTGTGTCGCACGGCCCATCTCGCGAATCTCGCTCACCCGCGTGCGCACGAGCACGCCCGTGTCGGTGATGAGCATGATCTCGTCGTCGGCATGCGCCAGCGTAGCCGCAACCACTTTGCCGTTGCGCTCGGAAGTTTGAATGGCGATCATGCCCTTGGTTCCTCGGCCATGGCGCGTGTATTCCACAATCGGCGTGCGCTTGCCAAAACCGTTTTGCGTAGCGGTCAGCACGCTTTGGTCTTCGTCTTCAGCCACCAGCAGCGCGATGACGGTTTGCCCGTCATCAAGCTGCATGCCGCGCACGCCACGCGCGGTACGGCCCATGGGACGCACGTCGTTCTCGTCGAAGCGCACGGCCTTGCCGGCATCGCTGAACAGCATCACGTCGTGCTCGCCATCGGTGACGGCCACGCCAATGAGGAAATCGCCCTCGTCCAGATCCACCGCAATGATGCCGGCGGTGCGGCGATTGGCGAAGTCGGTGAGCGGCGTCTTCTTTACTGTGCCCAGGCTCGTGGCCATGAACACGTAATGCTCTTCATCAAACGCCTTGATGGGCAGCACCGCGGTGATCTTCTCACCATCAGCCAGCGGAAACAGGTTGACCATGGGCTTACCCCGTGCGCCACGGTTACCCTGCGGCGCCTCGTACACCTTCATCCAGTACACGCGGCCGCGGTTGCTGAAGCACAGCAGCATGTCGTGCGTGTTGGCTACGAACAAGGTGTCGATCCAGTCGTCTTCTTTGGTGCTGGTGGCCAGCTTGCCGCGGCCGCCGCGCTTTTGCGCGCGGTATTCACTCAAGGGCTGGCTCTTGATGTAGCCGGCGTGCGAGATCGTCACCACCATGTCCTGCGGCGTGATCAAGTCTTCGGTGTCCAACTCCTGCGCGTTATGCTCTATCGTCGAGCGGCGCACGTCGCCGAACTCGGCCTTGATGCCAGTCAGCTCGATACTGATGATTTGCGTGATGCGCTCGGGCTTGGCGAGAATATCAAGGTAGTCGGCAATCTGTGCCATCACCTCGCGATACTCGTTGACGATTTTGTCTTGCTCGAGGCCCGTGAGACGCTGCAGGCGCATCTGCAGAATCTCGCTAGCCTGGTCTTCCGACAGCCAGTACACATCCCCCTGCAAGCCGCGCGCTGCGTCAAAGCCCTCGGGGCGGTAAAGCGCCGGGTCTCCCTCGACGCGCGACAGCATGGCCTTGGCCTCCCCGGGATTCCACCCGCGGGCCAGTAACTGCTCCTTGGCGACTGGCGGCGTGGGTGCGGCCTTGATGAGGTCGATCATCTCGTCCACATTGGCCAGCGCCACCGCCAGGCCTTCGAGCACGTGGCCGCGCTCACGCGACTTGCGCAGCTCAAACACCGTGCGGCGGGTCACCACCTCGCGGCGATGCTCGAGGAACAACTCGATCAACTGCTTGAGGTTGAGCAAGCGCGGCTGGCCGTCCACCAGCGCCACCATGTTGATACCAAAGGTGTCTTGCAGCTGCGTTTGCTTGTACAGATTGTTGAGCACCACCTCGGGCACCTCGCCGCGCCTGAGCTCGATGACTACGCGCATGCCGGACTTGTCGCTCTCGTCCTGAATGTGGCTGATGCCTTCGATCTTCTTCTCATTCACCAGCTCGCCGATGCGCGTGAGCATGGTGCCCTTGTTCACCTGATACGGAATTTCATCGACCACGATCGCCATGCGCTGACCGCGGTCGATTTCCTCGAAGTGGCATTTGGCGCGCATCACCACACGGCCGCGGCCGGTACGGTACGCCTCGCGCACTCCCGCAGTGCCGTAGATGATGCCGCCGGTGGGGAAATCGGGCGCCGGGACGAACTGCATCAACTCATCGACACTTGCGCCGGGATTCTTGAGCAGGTGCAGGCAAGCCTCCACCACCTCGCCCAGGTTGTGCGGCGCCATGTTGGTGGCCATGCCCACGGCAATACCCGTGGAGCCGTTGATTAGCAGGTTAGGCAGTCGTGAGGGTAGAACCAATGGTTCTTTTTGACTACCGTCATAGTTCGGGCCGAAATCCACCGTTTCCTTGTCGATATCGGCCAGCATTTCGTGCGCAATCTTGGCTAGGCGGATCTCGGTGTAGCGCATTGCCGCGGCGTTGTCGCCGTCCACGCTACCGAAGTTGCCCTGACCGTCCACCAGCATGTAGCGCATGGAAAAGTTCTGCGCCAGTCGCACGATGGTGTCGTAGATCGCAGTATCGCCATGCGGGTGATACTTACCCATAGTCTCACCCACTGCCTGCGCACTCTTGCGGTACTTGGAGTTGTGGGTGTTACCCATTTCATGCATCGCGTACAACACGCGGCGGTGCACGGGCTTCAGGCCGTCGCGCACGTCCGGTAGCGCGCGGCCCACGATCACGCTCATAGCGTAATCGAGGTAGCTGCGGCGCATTTCCTCTTCAAGCGATACGGGCAGAGTTTCTTTGGCGAAGGGGTTGGCGGTGGAATCCATCAAGCAATCACGGCTCAGAGGTAGCTAGTTAGCTTAGGTGAGGAAGGCGACAAGCGGCTTTGCAGCCACGGTTGCTGCAAGGCCACGTCGCGTGGCAAAAATCAAACAAGTATTTTAACCTGCCGCCTGTATATTTAGACAGGCTCTAGCAGGCCTGAGTGACGTGCAGATACCCTGCCTCACCGCGGCTTGGTTGGCTTGAGAATTGTTGCGCATATGGCACAATGCCTCTGGATAGACCGAGCGCAGCCGTTTGCCGCGGCTACAATCAAGGAGTCTTGTGTGCTGTCGCAGGCTATCTGCGGTTTTCATCTTGATCGAGAGGAGAAACATGAAGAAACTGAATACGCTGGCAATCGTGGTTGCCTCCGCTGCCTTGACTGCCTGCGGCGCCCCGGGTGGTGCAGGTAAAGCCGTGGACAACTGGGTCAATCCGTTTGGCCTGGTTTGGAAGAACGGTACTAACGAATATTGCTGGCGCGACCCGTTCTGGACGCCGCAGACCGCTGCCGCTAATTGCGATGGCGCCCCGGCACCTGCCCCGGCACCCGCTGCCGCTCCGGCTCCGGCTCCGGCACCTGCGCCTGCTCCAGCAGCACCGAAGCCGCCCGCTCCGGCTCC
>CAYSMM010000213.1:0-4617 GCA_964432095.1 uncultured Burkholderiaceae bacterium
CACGCGCACCGCCATCAGCAGCAGCATCAAACCGAACATCAGCAAGCCGATGCCGGCGCCGCTCATGCGCTCGCACCCTTGAGCGCGCCTAAAGCCTGCATCAGCGCAATGAGTGCCGCGAGCGCCATGCCTGGCACAAGCGCTGCATAGCTGATCCACATGGGCAGCGCGAGGATCATGGTTTGCTCGCCGGCGTTGCGCACACTCAACGCACCCGCACCGGTGCGCCACGCCAGGAAACCCAGCATCAAGGCCAGCAGCAAGGCGCCTGCCACATCGAGTCGCTGCAGCGTACGTGGCGATGCCTTGGCTGTGAAGAAGTCAATGATGATATTGCCGCGATGCAGCTGGCACCACGGCAAGAAACACGCGACGCAAATGCCAATACACATCTGCGTGAGCTCAACGTCGCCCTGAATCGGCCTGGCGAAGAAGAAGCGGCCCGCTATGCTCACCACCACCACCAGCGCCAGCAGCGCAGCCAGCGCGCCACCAGCATAAGCGAGCGTGCGAGCCAGCCAGTTGAGGAGTGTTGTAATTCTTATACTCACTGCTGTAAATGTCGTTTTTTGCTTACTGGATAACCAGAGATGGCATGCTACTCGCCTTAGTATAAACGCATCTGATGCCGCACAAGCAGCACCTTGACCTGCATCTTTACCTTACTTTGCGTTTTTCTTGAGTAGGTCACGCGCGTCCTGCAGCATCTGCTTGCCAGGCAAGCCTGCCTTGTCCATGTTGGCGACGTACTCGTCGTATAAGGTGGAAGTGATACTGGCCCAAGCGTCGAGTTCGGCTGCAGAGATGGTGTAGAACGTGTTGCCGCGATCCTGTGCGGGCTTGCGGCCGGCAGCCTGGCTTTCGTCCCACAGTTTGCCCATTTGCGCACTCAGCGCAGCGCCGGAGTTCCGGTCGATGATGGCCTTGAGATCCGCAGGCAAACTGTTGTAGCGCGCGGAATTCATTGCGAGCACGAATACACTGGTGTACAAGGCGCCCCGTTTATTGTCGGTTTCTGTGTGGAACTTCACCATTTCATGCAGCTTGCCGGGTGGTATCACCTCCCAAGGCAGCAGGAAGCCGTCGATCACGCCTTTGCTGACCGCCTCCCCCACTTGCGGCAGGGGCATGGCCACTGGCGTGGCGCCTAGTGCGGACAGCAACTTGTTGGACGATCGCGTGGGTGCGCGGAACTTCAGGCCCTTGAAGTCGGCCATGGTTTTGATCTGCTTGTCGCGACTGTGAATGTAGCCCTCGTCATGCACGGCAAACGCCAGCGGCTTGACGGCTGCGAACTCCTTTTGCGCATACTTGTTGTAAAACTCCCAGGCAGCCTTAGCACCTGCCTCGGCGCTGTTGGTCATGAACGGCAGCTCGAACACCTCCATGACGGGAAAGCGCCCCGCCGTGTAACCCGGCAGCGTGAACACGATGTCGGCCACACCGTCTTTGGCTTGATCGAACAATTGCGGCGGCGTGCCACCCAGTTGCATGGCCGGGAAGATCTGGCACTTCATGCGGTTATTGCTTTCCTGCGCGATCTTGTCGCACCACGGCGCAAGCATCTTGGATGGCGGCATGGCCTGCGGTGGCCAGAAGTGATGCACTTTCAAGGTGATGGGCTCTTGTGCGTGCGCGCCCGTTGCAGCGGCGGTGCCAATGATGAGCGCGGCTGCGATCTGTTTGAGGGTGAGTTTCAAGATGACTGTCTCCTTTGCTTCGTGATCGTTTCTAAACGCATATATTGATGTTGCAAGGTACGGTGAGGCGCAATCGCATGCAAGAGGCTTTCCCCTTAAGTGTTTGCCGCGTCCTTGGCGCTACGATCTTTCATCAACTCCTGGGTAATCGCAAACGCGGTGTTGGCAGCAGGTACGCCGGCGTAAATTGCAAGCTGAATCAGCGCCTCTTTGATGACGATGGGCTCCATGCCCGCGTCGAGCGCGGCGCGCAAGTGCAGACGGTACTCCTCCCAACGCCCGCCGGTAGCGGCAGCGGTCAGCACCAGCAGGCGGCGCGTGTCGTCGGGCAGCACGCCGCGCGTCCACACCGCGCCCCAAGCGTACTCGGTGATGAAGCACTGAAAGTCGCGTGTGAGATCGGTCGCGCTGCCCAGGCGTTGCTGCACATAGTCTGCACCGAGCACCTGCTTTCTTCGCTCTAACCCTTGGGTGTATAGGCCCATATCTGACTTATCATTGGCAGACATAAGGCAATACTCGACTAGTGTATTGCCAAACAATGCGGGCTCTATGCTGCTCGAGATGTGGTAAGTGTCCCACTCCAGGAGCGTGGCGCCGGCAATGGCGGTAGCAATCGCCCGACCCATTGCAGGTGGGGTGGATTCGTCCCGCGCACCGGTGATGACGAGTGTGCGCGCCGTGATGGCTTCAATGCGATCGCCCAGTTGCATGTCACGAATCGCGGCGCAGCAGCCCATATAGCCGGTGGGGTTGAGTGCCAGCAAGGTGTTGCGCGTGCTATGCCAGTGCGCCGGACTCTGCGACATGAGCTTGGGGCCGAAAAAGCGTGCCAGCACGGTGTCGGCTACCGCCACCATTCCACCGGCCTTGATGGCGGCGATTCGTTGAGCAAAAACCTCACGCGGCATTTGCGCACTGGTGTTGGCGAGCACCAGCGACAGGACACGCTGCGGCGCGGCCAGCGCCACATGCATGCCCGTCATCCCGCCGATAGACACCCCACACCAGTGAAACTGGCTTAAGCCCGCCGCATCGGCCACCGCCAGCGCGTCAGCGGCGAGTTGATCCATGCTGTAGTCGCCACCGGGCACGCTGCTTGCGCCGTGGCCGCGCAGGTCATACCGCACCACAAAAAAGTGCGGCAGCAAATGCGGCATTACCGGATCCCACAGCACATGGTCGGTGCCCAGAGAGCTGCACATCAACAGCGGCGGCCTGGCCGGGTCGCCATCGGCGCGCCAGTAAATGCTTGCATCATGGCTTACTGCAAATGGCACGGTGCACTCCTCAGGTCGTTTTGATTTGCTGCCACTCGGCCCGCGCCGCCTCGATCATTTGCTGCGCACCGGTAAACGACGCGCTCGCTTCAAACCGCCCTTGCGCGTTAGCCGCAAGGTTGGCTTGCATCCGCTGTGCGTCCACCACCAAGCCTGCCATCACCTCGTTAGCAGCTTCCACCGCACTGGCAGCGCAGTTGAAGGCATCGGCCACGACGAACAACTGGCCTTGCCAAGCGCCCACCGCGCGCTCATGCTCGGCAGTCAAGCCACTCATCGCCATGCTCGCGTAAGCCGGCGCACGCAGCGCCGCTTCGATCATCAGCATGCTGCCCACGGGGTTGCGCTTGTGTGGCATGGCAGACGAAGTACCGCGGCCCGCGGTGACCGGCTCGCTCAGCTCGCTGATTTCGTTTTGCATCAGTAGCGCAACATCGGTGCCGATCTTGCCGGTGGCGCCACAAAGCAACGCAAGCTGCGCCAGCATATTGGCCACATTCCCGCGCTGGGCGTGCCAGGTAATGGCCGGAAGATTCAGATGTAAGCGTGCAGCCAATGCCTGCCGCACAGCCAGTGCCTTGCTGCCCAGCACATGCAGCGTGCCAGATGCGCCGCCCAGTTGCAGCATCACATCCTCGCGTGCGACGCGCGCTAGCGCCGTATGCGCGCGAGCAATGCCGTTCAACCACGCAGCCGCCTTGTAGCCAAACGGAATGGGCACTGCGGCCTGCAACAGCGTGCGGCCCGTCATGGGTGTACTGGCATGAGACTGCGCCAGCGTGGAGAGAACATCACCCAGGTTTTGGGTGCGCAGCAGCAGCCAGTGCACGGCTGCATCGGCTTGCAGCATCATTGCGGTGTCAACCATGTCCTGACTAGTAGCGCCATAGTGCACGTGCTTTGCCGCGTCGGCATTGTTCTTTGCCACCGCTTGCGTGAGTGCTTTCACCACTGGAATGGCGAGGGTGCTCGCGCTGCGGCCCTCGCTGCCCAGCCAGTGGGCATCGATGTCGATCGTGGCACAGATATCGGCAATGCACTGCGCATGCGTGGCTGGGATCACGCCGCAGTCTGCAAGCGCGTGCGCCAGCCCGGCCTCAAAGCGCAGCATCGCGGCGACGACGGCCTCGTCGCTCCACAACTGTGCCATTGCGGGAGCCTGAAGGTAAGCGCGCAGGCCGTTCATAAGTTGAGGAACAGGGTTTCGTGCGGGCCGCCCAAGCGGATGTTCCATTCAAACATGTCGGGCTCCACGACTTTGGCCACGAGTGTGCGGCCACGCGGGCCGGCAGTATCGAGCATCTCATCACTTGCCAGTTGACCCACTGCCTGCAGAAACAAGCGCGTCACCTGGTGCTGCAACAAACCACGCGCAAACACCGTGACATGAATGAAGGGTTTGTGGCTCGGCAGAGGCTCGGGCTTCACGGTGTGAAACTTGAAGTGGCCTTGCGCACTGGTCTGCACGCGGCCAAATCCCTGTAGCCCCTGCTGGCCTTTGCGTAGTTGCCAAAGCTCGATCACTGCATCGGGCACGGGTGCACCGGTGGCGTCGAACACCGTGCCGCGAATGGTGATGCTGGCATCATCGAACAAGCGTTCACCCCCCGGCCACGCCATGCCGGCGCGGAAGAACG
>CAYSMM010000214.1:0-4614 GCA_964432095.1 uncultured Burkholderiaceae bacterium
TCATTGCTGTTGTTGGCAGTGAGTGAGCCGGCGCAATTGGGGCCCCGTCCAACGGGCAACGTCGAGCGGGCGCACCTTTCGGACAGTACATCCCCTGTTCAGGCCATGCAGGCCGAAGCCACAACGCCTACGCTGCACTACGCAGGTACTGTCGATCATGACTGCGACATGCTGGTGCTGGGCGCGGGCCCAGGTGGTTACAGTGCTGCGTTCCGTGCGGCTGATCTCGGCATGAAGGTGGTGCTGGTGGAGCGCTACGCCTCACTGGGGGGTGTGTGCCTCAATGTGGGCTGCATCCCCTCCAAGGCCTTGCTGCATGTTGCAGCAGTGATGGATGAAGTAAAGCACTTTGCCGAAATGGGCGTGAGCTTTGGTGCACCGAGCGTGGATGTGAACAAACTGCGTGCACACAAAGACAAAGTGATCGCCAAGCTGACCGGTGGCCTCACGCAAATGGCCAAGGTGCGTAAGGTGACGGTACTGCGCGGCTATGGCGCATTCGTGGATTCCCATCACCTGCAGGTTGAAGAGACGGTAGGCAACGCTCAAGAGAAAACCGGCAAAGCGATGACGGTACGGTTCAAGCAATGCATCATCGCGGCAGGTTCACAGGCCGTGCATTTGCCGTTCTTGCCGCGTGACGAGCGCATCGTTGACAGCACTGGGGCACTGCTACTGAAGCACACCCCCAAACGTATGCTCGTTATAGGAGGGGGCATTATCGGCCTTGAGATGGGCACGGTGTATTCCACTCTCGGCGCCCGGCTCGATGTAGTAGAGATGCTCGACGGGTTGATGCAGGGCGCTGACCGCGACCTGGTGAAGGTGTGGCAGAAGATGAATGCTCCGCGCTTTGACAACATCATGCTCAAAACGAAAACCGTGGGCGCAGAGGTAACGACGGACGGCATACGTGTGAGCTTCGAGGGTGAGGCTGCACCCAAAGAGCCACAGATGTATGACCTGGTGCTGCAAGCCGTGGGGCGTACGCCCAATGGCAAGAAGATCGCAGCTGAAAATGCAGGTGTGCAGGTCACCGAGCGCGGCTATATCAATGTGGATAAGCAAATGCGTACCAATGTGCCGCACATCTTTGCGATTGGCGACATCGTCGGCCAGCCCATGCTTGCACACAAGGCTGTGCACGAGGGGCATGTCGCAGCCGAGGCGGCGGCGGGTGAGAAGAGCTATTTCGACGCGCGGGTCATTCCAAGCGTGGCCTACACCGACCCGGAGGTTGCTTGGGTGGGCTTCACCGAGGACGAGGCCAAGTCCAAGGGCATTGCTGTGACCAAGGGGCTGTTCCCTTGGGCAGCATCGGGCCGCGCGATTGCCAACGGACGTGATGAGGGCTTTACCAAACTGCTGTTTGATGCGCAGTCGCACCGCATCATAGGCGGCGGCATCGTGGGTACGCATGCCGGCGACATGATTGGCGAGGTCGCGCTGGCGATCGAGATGGGCGCAGACGCAGTGGACATTGGCAAAACGGTGCACCCGCACCCCACGCTGGGCGAGAGCATAGGCATGGCCGCGGAGGTTGCGCACGGCAGTTGCACCGATCTGCCACCAGTGCGCAAAACCAGTTAATGGGTATTGGCCGATTTTCACGCAAAGTCGGCCTGACTGCTGCTGTACGGGTCGGCGCAAAGCATTTATTCTGCTGTCACAGTTTTGAGGAGTGACAGCATGACAACCCACCAGCCGAAATCATCCACCGCGCTCATCGTGGTGGACGTACAGCAATCATTCAAGCATCGCCCGTACTGGAGCGATGATGATGCAAGCAGTTTTCTTGCCGCGCAGAACGCACTGATTGCCGGTTTCAAAAAACACGGCCTGCCGGTGGTGCGCGTGTTTCATGTCGAGGAATCTGGTGCGTTCTCGCATGCATGCGGCTATGTGCGCCCGCTTGATGGCTTGGCCGATTTTGATGCAGACTGCACCATTGAAAAACAGGTTCACTCGGCTCTCGCCGGCACCGCTCTTGCGCAATGGTTGATATCAAACCACGTTCAGCGCATTGCGGTGTCGGGCATTCGCACTGAGCAGTGCTGCGAAACCACCACGCGGCATGCCAGTGACATGGGTTTTGAGGTGGACTATGTGAGTGAGGCCACCCTTACCTTCACCATGAAGCATCCAATCAGTGGGCGGGTATTCACGCCGCACGAGATCAAGGAGCGCACAGAGCTTGTGCTGCACGGACGTTTTGCCAACGTGTGCAGCGTGGCTGGTGCGCTTGAGCGTGCGGGCTCTTCTACGTTTTGAGTTGCTTGCTAATCCAGCCGTTGAGATTATGCCGAAGCCAGTCGGTAAGAAGGCCGTGACACGAGCAACCGCCTCAGAGCCGCTGCCTGTGTACCTGGTGGTCACACCGGGCGTGCTGCTGCTTGACCTGGCAGGTATTGCTGAGCCTTTGCGCCTGGCCAACAAGTTTGCGCAACAAAACGGCGCAGCGCATGCACCGTTTGATTTGCGTGTTTGCAGTGCTGACGGTGAGGCAGTGCGCAGCTCATTGCCGTTGATGCTGTCCGGCCTATCGCCGTTGCCCGCCAAGTTGCCACGCCGTGCCTGGGTGGTACTTAGTGGCACCGTAGGCAAGCCCGTCACAGCGACCAGCACGGTCAGGGCTCACTCGACTGCGGTTGCCCAGTGGTTGCGTGCCGTAGTTGCCCCTGCGCTCGACGGCGTGCATGACAGTCCACATGGGGTGCGGCTATGGACAGTGTGCTCGGGCGCGCTGATCGCTGCACGTGCCGGGCTGCTCGATGGGCGCAATTGCACCACGCATCATGAGTTGATCGACGAGTTGACGATGTTGAGCCCGAGTGCACGCGTGCAGGCCAATCGCATCTTTGTGCAAGACGGGCCGGTGGCGACCAGCGCTGGGATTACCGCGGGTATTGATCTCGCGTTGCACGCCGTGCAGCAGCACTGCGGCCCGGCTGTAGCGGCTCAGGTGGCGCGCGATATGGTGGTTTACTGGCGCCGCGCGGGCGGTGACCCGCAGCTTTCGCCCGTGCTGGCATGGCGTAACCACCTGCACCCGGCGGTGCACCGCGCGCAGGACGCAGTGCTGGCACGCCCTGCCGCACATTGGTCGCTCGCTACCCTGGCCGAAGCCGCACATGTGAGCACGCGACATCTGAGGCGCTTGTTTGCAGACAACACCGGGGTATCTCCGTTGGTGTATGTGCAAAGCGTGCGCGTGGCGCTTGCACGGCAGCACTTGCAAGGCGGGCGTGTATCGGTAGAGCAGGCCGCCACCATGGCGGGCTTTACCTCGGCGCAGCAGTTGCGCTACGCGTGGCGGCGCAGCGAGAGTGATTTGCCACAGGCGGCGCGGATGGCAGCGCGCTAGTTGCGCGTGAGGTCTTTGATCAGCGCGTCCATGGCATCGCGCTGCTCTTTCGATTGCACAGCCGAGTCTTTGTTGGCGTCTTGCGGGCGATAAACAGCCGGTGTGGATTGGGCCTGACCGTTTGTGGCTGTGTCGGGTGTGGTGGTTGTGGCTGCTTGTGCTGCTGGTGCGCTGTCCACTCGTCTCGCGCCGTTGAAGCGCGTTTGCCAGTATGGAATGTTCATGCTCTCAACGCGCACCACACCGCCAGAAGAGGGCGCATGCACGAACTTGCCGTCGCCTACGTAGATGCCCACGTGACTGAAGGCGCGCTTGAGCGTGTTGAAGAACACCAGGTCGCCGGGCTGTAACTCGGCCTTGTCGATTTTGGTGCTGTTGGCAGCCATCTCGGCTGCTGTGCGTGGCAGGAGCATGCCCACCGTGTTGCGGTACACATGCTGCACAAAGCCGCTGCAGTCAAAACCGCTTTCCGGCGATGTGCCGCCGCGCTTGTAGCGAATGCCCAGGTGGCCCATGGCGCTCAGCACCAAGTCGCCAGCCTTGTCGATGGCCTGATCGAAGAACGAGGGTTGTGGCGCAACAACCGGGGGCGGGTAGGCGAGGTCACCATGAGGCTGCATATGGCTTGCTTGCGTGGCTGACGTAACTGGCACAGCCGTGCCGGATTTTGATGCTTTGCCTGTAGCGCTGGCATGGACGTTGGCTTGAGCATGCGCTGACTGGGGTGCCGACTGAAGACACGCCAGAGTGAAAAAAGCTATCAAAAACAAGCACTTGCGCATAGGATATAACGTATAACGTCAAATTTTGTGGTCGTCAATCCGGGCAAACCGCCGGCTCATGTTACCTTTGCAGCAAACTACGTGCCGATTCAGCAAAACTGTCGATTTGACAACATGTATTCCACAGTACTACATAATGTATTATGCCGTTACTGGTTTCTCGTAGTCCAGTAACGGCATTTTACTAAACGGAGTATGTTTGTATGAGTTGACTACTTCCCGTCACGGGCAGAAATCGCGTCAGCTTGACATAAGCCGCGGGCGTGACACTCTGCACCAGTGCAGCGGTAGTTGCCGCCGATGCATGCAGAACAATGACCGAGGAGACTGCTGTGGCCACCGCGCAAACAAACGCCTACGACCGCTTTTACGAGCAATCCATCACTGTACCTGCCGAGTTCTGGGCCGAGCAGGCCAGGCTCATCGACTGGCAAACCCCGCCTAGGCAGATTTGCGACTACAGCAACC
>CAYSMM010000215.1:0-4613 GCA_964432095.1 uncultured Burkholderiaceae bacterium
TTGCACGTCGATCGGCTCGGCGCGGGTTTGAATCACTTCAATGGTTTGCGGTAGCACGTCGTCGGCCACGTAAATGCTGTGGCTCTTGATCTTGCTCATGCGCAGACACAGCGCCATGGCCTCGGCAGCAGCAGTGGCCTCGTCGAGCATGGATGCATTGCTTATCGCCATGCCGGTGAGATCCGTCACCATGGTTTGAAAGTTGATCAGCGCCTCCAGCCGGCCCTGAGAAATTTCAGGCTGATATGGCGTATATGCGGTATACCAGGCGGGGTTCTCCAGCACGTTACGCAAAATCACACCGGGCGTATGTGCGTTGTAGTAGCCCTGGCCGATGTAGTTGCGCATCACCTTATTCTTGGATGCAATCGCCTTGAGCTCACTGAGCGCCTGTGCCTCGGTCACGACAGGCGGCAGATCAAATGGTTTTTTGCGCGCGATGCTGGCCGGCACTACCGCCTTGCGCAAATCTGCGCGGCTGCCGTAACCCAGCGACTTGAGCATCAACGCCTGCTCTTCGGCGCTGGGGCCGATGTGGCGCTCATGGAACTCGTGCTTGTGTTCGAGATCGCCCAGTGGGCGGTTGGATGGCATCAACATTCTTTGGATCTCCACAGACTGTTAGTGCAAGCATGATGAAATGCTGCGGCCCTTTCGTCATACTCATGCATTCGACGGCACTTGGGTATGACTCATGAGCGTTCCACCATACATCGTGCCCGCCTGTCAACATCTGCTGACTACATTAAACAAATTACTTAGGTCGCGGGGACACTTGTCTAAGCGTTTTTAGTGAAGGCACCGTAACTGGTTTCGTCCATCAGCCCGGCCAGCTCGGCGCTGTTGCTGGGCTTGACCTTGAAAAACCAGCCTTCGCCCATGGGATCGGTGTTGACGAGCGAGGGTTCGTCTTTGAGCTTGTCATTGACCGCAATCACTTCACCGCTGACGGGCATGTACACATCGGCAGCCGCCTTCACACTCTCCACCACCCCGGCAGTGGCCTTCTGCGCGTGCGTGCTGCCCACGGCGGGCAGATCAACGAACACGACGTCGCCAAGTGCGTCTTGCGCATGATGCGTAATGCCAATGGTGGCGGTGCCGTCGGATTCTGTGCGTACCCATTCGTGGTCTTGCGTGTATTTGATGCTCATGGTCGGGTTCTCCTTGCTGGATCGGTCGTCATTCGTGCTGGGCTTAACCGCGGAAGTATCTGTGCGGCGCAAAGGGCATGGTGGCCACCGTCATCGGCACTGGCTTGCCGCGTACATTAGCCTGCAACTCAGTGCCCGCCGCGGCATGGGCGATGTCCACATAGCCCATCGCGATGCAGGCGTTTGCCGTGGGCCCGAAGCCGCCGCTAGTGACTTTGCCCACGATCTGGCCTTGCGCGTTGCTGAGTTCTGCGCCTTCGCGCACGGGCATCTTCTCTTTGCCGAGCAGGCCCACGCGTTTGCGTGCCGCGCCCGCATCGAGCTGCTGCAGTATGGTTGCTGCACCCGGAAAGCCGCCAGCGCGCGCACCACCACGGCGACGCACCTTCTGTATGGCCCAGTTGAGCGCCGCCTCGGTGGGGGTGGTACCGGTGTCGATGTCGTGGCCGTAAAGGCACAGGCCCGCTTCCAGCCGCAAAGTGTCACGTGCACCCAGGCCTATGGGTTTGACTTCAGGCTGCGCGAGCAGCGCACGGGCAAGCGCCTCGGCCTTTGCGCCGGGCACTGAGATTTCAAAGCCGTCTTCACCCGTGTAGCCGCTGCGGGTGACGAAGCAATCGGTGTCGCTGATGGTGAAATGCCCACCGGTCATGAACACCAGCTGCTCAACACCCGGCGCGAGCCGTTTGAGCGCATCCACCGCCTTGGGGCCTTGTAGCGCGAGCAGCGCACGGTCGTCATGCACCTGAATGCTGCACTGCTGGCCGATATGGGCGCGCAGATGTGTGATGTCTGCATCCTTGCAGGCCGCGTTGACGACGACGTAGAGGTCGCTTTCGCGCCGCGTGATCATCAAGTCGTCGAGGATGCCACCCTGTTCGTTGGTAAAAAGTGCGTAGCGCTGCTTGAATACCGGCAGATCGATCACGTCCACCGGCACCAGCGTTTCGAGTGCAGCGGCGGCCTGTGCGCCCGTGAGGCTGAGTTGCCCCATATGCGACACATCGAACAAGCCGGCTGATTCGCGCGTGTGTTTGTGCTCGGTCAGTATGCCGGTGGGGTACTGCACCGGCATGCTGTAGCCGGCAAATGGCACCATGCGTGCGCCAAGCTCGACATGCAGCGCATGCAAAGGGGTGTGGTGAAGTGTTTCTGTCACTGCGGCTCCGAGGGCAATTCATATCCGTCAAACAGGAACATATTGCCCTCGCTGTCCGCTTTACCTGAGAGATTCACTTGGCTCAGCCAAGCTTGCCCCTTCGGTGGGCCACCTGTTGGCGGCGGCCTCTCTCCAGTGAGGATCACCCAAGTGGGTGGGGTCAGTCCTTTTGCCTGAGCGTTCGACAACCTTCATGGTCTGCGCCTTCGGCGGCGATTGCCTTGCAACCGCTCTCTCCTGACAGGCGTGATTATAGGGGCGCCGAACCACAAGGCGAATAAATAGCCCTAGGCAATGACTACACGACTACGGAACACTCGCGCATTATTTAGCAGCAATTTCCCGCAGGCAGCGGCTGATGACCCCCGTGCGCCACTCGGCAGCGCTGCTGATGACCTCGGCTGGCGCTTTGCTGGATGCTAAGCCTTGCAGCAGTCGGTCGGCATCGTTCAATCGACCTAGGCGGTCTTGAACTTGTGCCGCATTTTTCCGCAAAGCTTTCAGTTGATCGTGCGGCAGCCCACATGCGGGCTCATAGGCATCGACGCAATAGCGCAAGCGCTTGGCGAGGATTCGCACGCGGTGTAATTCCTCAATCGTCACCACACTGCCAGCATCCCTGACCTGCTGTAACGCACGGCTGAGTTGCCGGCTGCATTGGTGGATCACTTTTTCTGCATGTGACTGCGGGCTGAGATCGGCCTTGGGAATCTCGCCACATTGCCACGCATAGGCCCAGCGTGAAAGCGCAATCATCAGGCGGGCGAAGCGTGCGGAGTCGAGGTACGAAGCCGTGGCCTGAAATGCGGCGTCACGTTCAGCCTTCAGCTTGCTCGCTGCAGCGACCACAGCCTGATTGCGAGTCATGCCGTCAAATACCATGGGCCAAAGCTCTTGCAGCCAAACGTCACGGTCGCGTACGGTGCCGCTGAGCGTACCTGCCCATCTCAGCTCTGTTGCGAACCAGGCGCGTGTGTGGCGTGTCTGATAAGCGCGTAGCGTGCGCATGAGTGAACGCAGGCGGCGCAAGCTGACGCGAAGTTGATGCATGGGCTCAATCTCGCTCTCGCTCATCACTCGTTCGCGCCACAGCAGCACGGCTGTGCAATGCGCATCCAGCGACGTAGCGATAAACTCTCCAAGTGTTTGTGAGCGCAGCGCCTGCGGTTGCTTCGGTTTGATGGAGCAGGGCGTAGCGCCGTTTGCCGCTTGATCTGCAAGGCGCTGTGCACGCACGGCCTTGGGCATGGGGTTGGGGATGAGTGGCAAGTCTTGCGCAAGCGCCCAGGCGACGTCGTAAGCTACTCGCACATCGCCAGCCAGGCACTCCAGTTCAAGCTCGCGCAGCGGCGCCTTGGCGGAAGACTCGCCTGCACCGGCGCGGTACCAGCCCTGATCCAGAGCGATTTCGATGCTCGAGTTGTCTAGCTCGACTAGCCAGGTTTGCCGTTGGAATTGCGTGCCGAAAGCGGGCACAAGCTGCGCAGCGAGTGCCTCCAACGGCTCCAGACGAGACAGCGGGTAAGCATGCAGTTGCCTGAGGTCCGCAGCCTGGGGCTTGTCGTGTACGACATCGCACTCCCATTCTCCACGTGCCGCTTGGAGCGACGCCGTTGCGGGCTGCGACTTGAGCGTCAGGACTCGTCGTTCACCGTCGCGGCGGATGCGCAGCGCCATGCCCGCGCCCGAAAGCTTGCGATCGGGTGTGTCGAAGTAGTCGCTGGTCAGCTCACGTGTGCCGGTACTCTGCGCAACAACCTGCAGCACGGGGTGGCAGGTGAGTTGCTTGAGATCAGCCAGCGGCAGATGATATTTGAGTTCTCGTTCAATACTCATTACAGTAAATTGCCGTTACTGCTCTATAGTAAACCGGAAACGGCTATTTACTCAATAGAGTACAAAGTCATGGTGCCGTCATAATGGCCGGAGGGTCGCGCGGGCAAGGCAGCGCCTGTACGAGCAGAACTCTTCAGCAACCTGCATAGAATCTAGCTCTGCAGCACGATAACAACCCGACCCCGGCCATCGTTCCATCAACTTTACCTACACGCGAGCACCCCTTTTCCGCTCGGTGTCGCGGAACAAGGGGTGCTCGCAGTTACTGCAGGAACCCGGCGCGATGCGCTAGGGGAAATGCAGCATTCAGGCGTAACGCCGCTCCTTGAAGCTGATAGTTCGCTTCCAGTCATCCACACTGCCCACGCGCTTGATGCTGGCCCAGGTGCCCTTGTAATAGGGCACCACGTTGCGGTCGACCCAGGGGCTAGTGACGTCGCCGGCCACGCCCTTGATGTAGCCGA
>CAYSMM010000216.1:0-4595 GCA_964432095.1 uncultured Burkholderiaceae bacterium
ACAGCGTGCCTACATCACCGAAAATGCAAAAACGTTTGAGGGTGATGCGCTCTTCCCTCCTTTACCCGCGCGTGAGTGGAGGCA
Source organism: uncultured Burkholderiaceae bacterium (assembly GCA_964432095.1). GTDB lineage: Bacteria > Pseudomonadota > Gammaproteobacteria > Burkholderiales > Burkholderiaceae_C > CAYSMM01. Next base: position 85 of record CAYSMM010000216.1, read on the forward strand.
CACGCGGCGCGAACCTCAGGTATCAGCCTCGGGTTTGCCTTTTGCCTTTGTCACCTACGAACGCACACTCGATGCACATTCATGAAAATCTCTACCTGGAACGTCAATTCACTCACCGCACGCCAGCAGCATGTGTTGAACTGGCTGGCTGCAAACCCGGTTGACGTGTTGTGCCTGCAGGAACTCAAGCTCACCGAAGACAAATTCCCGTTTACCCCGCTGCGTGATGCAGGCTACCAGGCAGCGGTGTTTGGCCAGAAAACATACAACGGTGTGGCGACACTGAGCAGGCAAGCCGCGCGCGACTGCGTGCGCAATATTCCAGGCTTTGCAGACGAGCAGGCGCGGGTGATTGCCGTTACGCTCGATGCACCCGGCGGGCCGCTGCGCGTCGTCAACGGCTACTTCGTCAATGGTGAGGCGCCGGGCACCGAGAAGTTTGAGTACAAAATGCAATGGTTGCGCGCGCTGCGCGACTGGTTACGCGAAGAGCTTGCGGTGCATCCACGGCTGGTGTTGCTGGGCGATTTCAATATCGCACCGGAAGACCGCGACAGCTTCGACCCCGACGGTTTGCGCGAGACGATTCACCACACCACCGAAGAGCGGTGTCACTACCAAGCCTTACTGGGCCTGGGCCTTACTGACAGCTTTCGCATGTTTGATCAGCCCGAGAAAAGCTACTCATGGTGGGACTACCGCATGCTTGGCTACCAGAAGAACCGTGGCTTACGTATTGATTTGATTCTGGTGAGCGATGCGTTGAAGCCATTCGTCAAGGACTGCACCATCGACCGAGCACCGCGCAAATGGGAGAAACCGAGCGATCACACACCGGTGATAATGGAGCTAGACATATAAAGGGCAGAAAACATTAATACTGCATAGTCTATATACGACTTACTGGTTGCTGGTAAATCAGAAGCTGCTTATTACCTGCAACAGTATCAACATCAGTTGAATATCAATCCTCTGCATCCAGGTTCAACTCTTGAATCTTGCGCGTGATCGTATTGCGGCCGATCCCAAGCTTTTGCGCTGCCTCGATGCGGCGGCCCTTGGTGTGTGCCAGTGCTGCCTTGATGACCACCGACTCGAACTGCCGTGCTAGTTGCTGCATCACCTCGGGCTGCTGACGCGCGAGCATCTGGCTTGCCACCAGCATGAGCAACTCGTCCCAGTTGGACAAACCATGAGCAACCGCTGCAACTGAGGTACTCTCCTCATCACTGGATGCTGCAGCCTCCCGAGTGGTGTTACGCGCTCGAGCAAGTTCATCTGCGTCAACATTGATCGCGACAGCAGCCGCAGCGGACGCTGTGCGTGGCGGCGCGGGCTGATTGGCCCTCACCTCCTCGGGTAAATCCTTGACCTCTACGACTTGTGCTGGCGCCATCACCGTGAGCCAGTGACAGATGTTTTGCAGCTCACGTACATTGCCCGGAAAACTATAGGCGCACAGGGCGGACATAGCCGGTTCACTCAGGCGCTTGGGCTCCACGCCCAGTTCACGCGCACTTTGCTGCATGAAGTTGCGCGCCAGCAGCGGCACATCATCGCGTCGCTCATGCAATGCCGGCAGGCGTAGACGAATAACGTTGAGGCGATGGAACAAGTCCTCGCGGAACAGGCCGTCTTTCACGCGCCGTTCGAGGTTTTGATGGGTCGCCGCAATCACCCGAACATGGGCCTTGATGGGGTTGTGCCCACCGACGCGGTAAAAATGGCCATCGCTGAGTACCCGCAGCAGCCGCGTTTGCAAGTCGAATGGCATGTCGCCGATTTCGTCTAGGAACAATGTGCCGCCTTCAGCCTGCTCAAAACGGCCACGCCGCATGGTTTGCGCACCAGTGAACGCGCCGCGCTCATGGCCGAACAGCTCGCTCTCCAATAAGTCTTTTGGAATCGCCGCAGTGTTTATGGCGACGAAAGGCCCGCCCGAACGCGGGCTGTGCTTGTGCAGCGCTCGCGCCACCAGTTCTTTACCACTACCACTCTCGCCGGTGATGAGTACGGTCACATTGCTTTGCGACAGCTTTCCTATGGCGCGAAACACATCTTGCATCGCTGCGGACTGGCCCAGCATCTCGGGTGTGGGCATGTTGCGCTCTTCCACACTTTCGTCGCGCAGGCTTTCGTCCACGGCACGGCGAATGATCTCTACCGCCTTCTCCACATCAAACGGCTTGGCCAGATACTCGAACGCGCCGCCTTGAAAGGCCGACACCGCGCTGTCGAGGTCGGAGTAGGCTGTCATGATGATGACGGGCAAGCCGGGTTGCGCGCTCTTGACTTTTTGCAGCAGCTCAAGCCCCGTGCCCCCCGGCATGCGTATGTCGCTGACGAGCACTTGCGGCAAATCGTCATTGAGCGCGGCCATCACGTCGCGTGCCGTGCCGAAGGTGCGCACCGGCAGGCTTTCACGGGCTAGCGCCTTTTCGAGCACAAAGCGAATAGACTGATCGTCATCGACGACCCAGATTGGTTTCATCGGTTTGAATTCAGGTTGGCCCTGGCCATCATGGCAAAGGAATCAGCACTCTGAAACTCGTGCGCCCCGTACGGCTTTCGCATTCGATCAGCCCGCCATGTTGTTGAACAAAGGTTTGCGCCAGCGTGAGACCAAGGCCGCTACCACCTTCACGCCCGCTGACCAGCGGGTAGAAGATACGATCGCGTATGTCCTCGGGCACGCCTGGCCCGTTATCCACGATATGCAAGTCCAGTGCCAAGCGGTGACGCTGCCCGCCGAAAGTGATTTGCCGCGCGATGCGCGTTTGAAACCTGATCTCTGCGTCGCCAGCAGCGCGACGCTCGGCCAGGGCTTGCGCCGCGTTGTGCGCGATGTTCAGCACCGCCTGAATCAACTGCTCCTTGTCGCCGCGAAACTCGGGTAACGAGGTGTCATAGTCACGCACCAATGCAAGGCCCTGAGGAAATTCGGCGGCGATCAAGGCGCGTACGCGCTCCAGCACCTCATGCACGTTCACGTCGCCAATCAACTGCGGGGTGCGGTGCGGCGCCAGTAAACGGTCCACCAGTGTTTGCAGGCGGTCGGCCTCGGCAATGATCACGCGCGTGTACTCGCCCAGGTGCCGCGCCTGCTCGTCAATCTCCATTTGCAGCAGTTGCGCCGCGCCGCGTATGCCGCCCAGCGGATTCTTGATTTCATGCGCCAGGTTTCGTACCAGCTCTTTGTTGGCCTGGCTCAGGCCGATGATGCGCTCCTCACGTTCGAGTTTGGCCTGCTGCTCAAACTCGATCAGCTCGATCAGATAAGTGTTTTGCACCTCGGCGCGTGAGATGAGCACGTGCACTGGCAGCGGCGAGGTCGCATCGCTACCCACGCCAGCCGACTGCGTATCGCGCGACGCCTGGCGCAACCGGGCGTCCAGCCGGGATGCGTCGGAGCGGCGCGACACCACGTCGCGCAGCGCCTGCTGCACCAGCGCCGGCGCATCGAATAGCTGCGTGGCGTCGCTGCCCTTCAGCAGCCCGCGGCCCGGCAGCAATGCGTTTTGCGCAGCACTGTTGAGCGCCTGAATCTCGCCGCGCGCGTCCACCACGAGCACGAGCGAAGCCAGGCTGTCAAGCCCGGCCCAGACTGAGTCAACCGATGTGGAAGGGAGGGATGCCTGCAGTTGCACGCAGGCAGTGTAGCGCGCGAGGCGCTTAGTCCTTCAAGTTGCCAATTTCCCGCTTGATGGCATTGACATCGGCCTCGGCGCGCGTGACATCAGCCTTGAGCTGGGCGATGCGCTCTTGGTATTTCACCGCGTTGCGTTCGTCACCGCGGCGCTCGGGCTCGCCGTTGTTGTATTCCTTTTTCAATTCGGCGAGCTTGGTCTCGGCGGCGCGCAACTCGTCCTCGAGGATACGGCGGCGGTCGCTGTCACGCGCCTTTTGTTCGGCATTGCTCACGCGCGGCGCGCTGGCAGGCGCAGATGCGCCGGAGGCGGCACCGCTGCGGGAAGCGCCCGGCGGAGGGCGAAAAGCATCCCCCATGACGGAGATATTCGGCGGTACGATCTCGCACTTCTTGGCCTTGGCCACTACCGGGTCGTTGGTGTACTCGTTGTTCGGGCAACGGTATACCGTATTGGGTGAAGGTGCTGTACTGCCACCCGACTGAGCCCCCTGCGCCAAAGAAATTGCCGGCGATGCAGCAAGCGCGGCAATCATTGCCAGGGCGGGTGTACTGGCCAAGATTGCAGCGAGGGGCGTGAACTGGGTTTTCATGGTCTTGGACTTTGGCTTGGGTTTGGGTCGGGCTTGACAGGGCTTGGGCAAAGAACTACGAATCAATGACTTGGGTCAATCAGTTTACCCAAACGCTTAAGAATGGATAGTGGCATACAGGCAAACCCGTTGCCTGGCAGGCACAAAATCACTGATTGTCCGGACATCAGCAGCCTCCTGGGCAGCCAGCACGACCGGCCCAACAAAAAAGCAGGGTCAAGGCCCTGCTTTTACGAAAAATCCGCGCCAGTTCACATGTATGAACGTTTGCG
>CAYSMM010000217.1:0-4594 GCA_964432095.1 uncultured Burkholderiaceae bacterium
GCGAGCTGTGGAATGCGGTGGATATTCTCATCGCTACGCCCGGCCGGCTGATCGACCACATGCGCCAAGGCAAGGTGAACCTCGGCCATATCGATCTGCTGGTGCTGGACGAAGCCGACCGCATGCTCGACATGGGCTTCATCGAAGACATCGAGGCGATTGCTGCCAAAACGCCCGAATCGCGCCAGACCGTGATGTTCAGCGCCACCTTTGCCGGTCAGGCTGGCAAACTCGCGCAGCGCCTGCTGAAAGCGCCACAGAAAATTGAGCTGGCCAATCATCAGCACCAGCATGCCGACATCGAGCAACGCCTGCACTGGGCCGACAATACCGCACACAAGCATGCATTGCTGGAAGCCGTGCTGGCCGACCGCACGCTGCAGCAAGCCGTGGTATTCACCAGCACGCAGCAAGACGCCGACATCGTGGCCGACAAGCTCTCCGAAATCGGCCACAGCGTTGCGTCTCTGCACGGCGGGATGCAGCAAGGCGCGCGCAACCGCACACTGCGCGCACTGCGCAACGGGCAATTGCGTGTACTGGTGGCCACAGACGTAGCCTCGCGTGGCATTGACGTGCCCAGCATCACGCACGTGGTGAACTACGGCCTGCCGATGAATGCCGAGGACTACGTGCACCGCATCGGCCGTACCGGCCGCGCGGGCCGCAGCGGCCTGGCGGTGACGCTGGCGCAGGTGCGCGACGCGTGCGACGTCACACGCATCGAGCGGTTCATCAATCAACGCATACCTGTGAGCACGCTGCCCGGGCTTGAGCCGACGCAGCAGCCGCAGCTGGGCCGCAGCAAAGGCAAGCCCGCCGGACGTGGCCGTCGTGGTGGATTCGGTAAACCGGCTGGCGGCAGCAAACCATTCGGCAAACCCGGCAACTTCAAGCCGCGCAAAGACGCTGCACGTTCAAGCGCCACCGGCAAGGCCGCGCGCGCCGGCCGCTAGGTTGTTGGCGCGCACCGCACGGCGCTACGCGGACACAGCCCTCGTTGCGTAAGCATTTACAGTGCAATGTGAGTCAAGACGATAATTATACTCATTGGACTATATTGCCGTTACTGGGAGTAATCATTATGTTAGAAGCATATTACTGATTGCAGTAACAGTTATTCTTCATAAAAAGCTGGCGACTGAAGTCCTCAGTGCAGGCTGCTTTGGCCGCCGTTGGCGCGCAAGTCGGCGTAGTACTTGCGCGTTTGCGACAGCGTCTCCAGCACCCGCAGCGTTTGCGGGTTGCCGATCAGGTCGGCAGTCGATCCGGCGGTGAGTAATGCCTTGGGTGACAGCGCAGGCGCAATCGCAAAGCCTTGCGCATAGTCTGCCCCCACCTCGGCCAGCATTTCCAGCGTACGGGGTTCTTCCACCCACTCGGCCACCGTCACCATGCCGAGGTTGCGCGCAAGATCAGCGATCACCTGCACGATGGAGGCATTCGCTGCATGGCGTGCCATGTCGCGCACGAATACGCCGTCGATCTTCAATGCATCAGCTGGCAGCTCACGCAGGTAGTGAAAAGAGCTGTAGCCAGCGCCAAAGTCGTCGAGCGCAACCTTCGCGCCCTGGTTGCGCTGCCGCTCGATCCATATTCGCGTGTTAGTCAAATCGCGCAGCGCAATGGTCTCGGTAATCTCAAAACAGATCTGCCGCGCCACGCGCGGGAAGTTGCGCAAGATCGCTGCTGCGCTGGCCACATAGCGCTCGTCATTAAGTGACGCGCCAGAGACATTGAGACACGCCAGCCGTGTGGACTTGAGCTGCTCATGGTGCTGCTCCAGAAACTCAAGCGTGCGCTCCAGCACCCACAGGTCGATGCGCTGCATCATGCCCATGCGCTCGGCCGACGCGATCATCGTACTCGTAGCCACCGGTTGGCCACCACGGTCCACAGCGCGCAGCAGCACCTCGAAGTTGAGTGTGCCGAAGGGGTCGTCGAGGTTGAGCAGCGGCTGCATGTTGATGAGCAACTCGCTGTCCAGGCGCGGCGTGTCCAGGCGCTTGATGAGCTGCAGCTCGCGCAAGCGATCGCCAAATGCCGCTGACTCGTGCGGATAAGCCACCAGGTGCTCGGTCATGTTGTGCTTGGCCGCGCGGCATGCCTCGTCTGCCGTGGCCATGGCCTCGTCCATCGACACGTCGTGCCACAGCTCCACCAGGCCAACCGATACGCCGATGCGCACCGCATGCCCGGCGACTTCGAACGGTGCGTTGGAAATGGCACTGACGATTTGCTGGCACTTGGCACGAGCGCGCCCAAGCGGCACGCCCACGAACACGATCACGAACTCATCGCCACCCACACGGCCCAGCGTCTCGTTGGCGTTCAGGCATGCGGAGATTCGCGCGGCCACCTCCTGCAGGATCTTGTCGCCCGTGGTGTGACCGTACAAATCATTGGCCAGCTTGAAGCGGTCGAGGTCGAGATACGCGAGCGATCCCGACTGCCCGAGCGACACCGAGCGGTACGCCGACTGCAAAGCCTCCTCCACGCCTCTGCGATTGAGTAGCGAGGTGAGCGAGTCGTGCTTGGCCAGCCACTCCAGCCGGTCGGATGCTAGCTTGCGCTCGGTAATGTCTTGTAGCGACACCTCGATCATGTCGTCGTCGGCCTGTACGGCAATCACCTCATACCAGCGTGGGTCAGCCTCACCGTGGTCGAGCGCAAAAACCACATCGATCGCGCCGCCGCTTTCGCCGCGCAACTCATTGCGCACTTCATGCAATACCCTGACCGGAAAGTGGTGCTGCCAGCGCACCGGCAGCTCTTGCGGGTCGATCTCGGCCAGTTGCGCAAAGCTGTCGTTCATGCGCTCCACCGTACCGTCAGTACCGATAGTGGCCAGGCCGATTGGCGTGACGCGATAGGTGCGGGCCTGATCAGCATGTGCGCGACGCAAATGCTCGGCGATCGCCAGGGCGGCCAGCAGGCTGGATGCAAGGGCGCCGGTCACGTTGTTCGCTACGCCAATAAATAAGCGAATACCGAATGCGGCCGCTACGATTTCGTAAAGCACCGACAGCAAAGACACGCTGAACGCCGCGGTAAACCAAAGTGCAACCCATGAGCCCGTCGCTCGCAAGAGACGGTAGAACAAGTAAGCGGCAGCAAAAATTGATGCACCACCAATCGTCCACATCACCGGCAGGAAAGTCTGATAATCAAGCAGCACGGCAGCGGCTATCATCGGCACGCAGGCGAGTTTCAAAGCCTGCATCATCTTGCTCATGCCGGCACGTTCGAAGCTCGAGCCGAACAGGGCATTAATAAGCGCGATGGTCAGTACGTAGTAGCCTGCAATCGCAATTTGCCGCATCGGATGTATCCAGGCCGACGGAATTGCATGTCCCAGCCAGGTGGTATCCCAACCCGCGGAAATTGCGGCTACACGCAGATTTGCCACTAACCACGCGGCAAATATGGCGTATGTCCAGTTGCGATTAATCAGGCTAACGATGAGCACAAAACCGCCGAGCATCAGAATGCCACCCTCAAGCAAGCCGGCAGCCTTGTGCCAACCGCTTACGGCAACAGCGTGCTGCGACCCAGCCCACGCAGTAGCTTCAACGCGCGCGGGGCCGCGAAACTTGCCGCGGCAAAGTAACTCGCCGACTTCTGCGAGCCGCGATAAGTCAATAGCGAAACCACCGCGAGACGCCGAAATTGCGCCCGCTGCGATATCTCGATTAGCCGAGCCCAGCGAACCCAACGACGGCAAAGTCCGCCAGCACTCGAGCGATTGAATATGGCGGGAAGGGATTTCAACCAGAGTAGTGCCAGCACCCGGTGCCTGAATCAGCATCCACACTGGGGTTTCAACGAGCTGCGTATCCACATAGCTGCGAGCCGGTATTTGCCGTAACGCATTCAGCACATCTGAAGGGCCTGCAGCGGGGTCGCGATCTAAGCTAACGCGAATGGCAAGTGTGGAATGCGGCGCTGACTGATAAACGCTCGGCCATGCAGAAATGGCCCATGCGGACACAGCTATCATCAATGCCGGCAAGACAATAGCCGAAAACCATCTGAATATGGTACTTACCCAGCTTTCTTCTTTGCGAATCTGGTTTGGCATTGTCAGCCGGCCGCATAGCCGATTAGATTCAGGGCTTCAAATCTTATCCTAGGGACGGCACAGTGGGAATGACTCATTGCGTCCCCAGCTAAAAAACCAATGCCTAGTGATGTTCAACGGCAACCGATTCCGAGGCAGCCGGATGTGTTACGCAGGTTCCAAGCACGGAGATGTCAGGGTGCTGTGTCTCGGCCATGAACTCATACATAGGATGAGCCGACTCCCTCCACTGGCGCGCTGCCGTCATCAGGTGGCAGCACAAAACCCGGTGTGGCAAGCTGCCGGCATAGGGGAGAGCGATGTAACCCGCTCCAGGCACCATATCCGAATAGCCCAACCACTCGTATGTACGGTCCATTGGTGAGCGCGCGGCGATGACCACATAGTCAACCTTCCTGTCTTCACAAATCATCCAAAACGCTTTGAACAGCGCATCACGCACCATGCGCCCACCGCTGCCGGCACGCACGGCGAGGCGAGTCGCCTCGGCCAGCCGCTTGCCTTGCATATGCA
>CAYSMM010000218.1:0-4560 GCA_964432095.1 uncultured Burkholderiaceae bacterium
TGATGTGCAATTTGCGGCGCAAATTCCACCAGCGCCTTGGCTGTGGCCGTCGGTGTGGGAAAAATGTAGGGCTCTACCTTGAAGGCGCGGCAAACGACTTCCCAGACAATCAAAACAATAATAAAGGTTGCAGTGGCCGGCGCTTTGTCGAACAGGGCTTTCATGCGGCTTTCCTCGTCGCGCCAATCTGCTCACGCAGCTCGTGCACGATGGCATTGAAATCGTCCTTGTAGGTGAGTTCCAGCTCGCGCGGGCGCGCAAACGGCACCTGCTTGGCGGTGAGAATTCGTCCCGGCCGCTTACTCATGCAGTACACCATGTCGGCCAAAAATACGCTCTCGCGTAAATCATGCGTGACCAGCACCACGGTGAACTTCACGGCCGCGTGCAAGTCGCGTAGCACGCACCACAACTCCTCGCGCGTAAACGCATCGAGTGCGCCGAAGGGCTCGTCGAGCATCAGCAACTTGGGGCTGTGCACCAATGCGCGGCAAATGCTGGCACGTTGCTGCATGCCACCGGAAAGCTCCCACGGAAATTTGTTCTCCCAGCCTTGCAGCCCCACCAGCGAGATGAGCTGCATAGCGCGGTCCTTGAACTCGCTGTTCTTCTTGGCTTTGAACTCGCTGCGGTATGGCTCCACAATCTCCAACGGCAGCATCACGTTCTCCAGCGTCGTGCGCCACGGCAACAGGTTGCTGGCCTGAAACGCCATACCGGTAATTTTCAGCGGTCCGCTCACCGCGGCACCGGCCACCTGCACGCTGCCTGCCGTGGGCAGCTTCAAGCCGGTGCACAGCTTCATGAAGGTGCTTTTGCCACAGCCTGAAGGCCCGACGATGGCGACGAACTCTCCGTCATGGATCCGAAGCGTGATGTCTTCGATCGCATTACCCAAGCCCGCCTTGTACTCCAGCGCAACGTCTTTGAAGTCGATGAATGCCACGTTAGTTGTCCCTGTTATTTTCCATCAGCGCCGCTAGCCGCAGCGCGGCGATTCGGCCCACTTGCGCCACGCACTCTGCAAACTCGCTGGCGGCGTCATGCGTTATGCGTTGCTGTAGCGCGGCAATGATGCGGGTGCGCGTGTAACCCTTCACCGCAATGATGAACGGCCAGCCAAAACGCGCGCGGTACTGCGCGTTGAGCTGCGAAAGCTGCGCAAATTCGTCAGCAGTGCATTGCGTAAGGCCTGCACCGGCTTGCTCGGCGTTACTCGCGTCACTCAGCTCTTTGCGTACTGCGGCCTTGCTGGCCAACTCGGGGTGGGCACGCAGCAGTGCAAGTTGCTGTGCGAACGGCGCCGCGTTTACAGCCGACTGCATGCATGCGTGCAAGTGTTCAAGCGATGCGAACGGCGCTTGGGCGAACGCATCCTCGGCCACCCACGGCGAATGCTCGTATACGCCGCCCAACACGGCCACAAAGGCCAGGCGGTCGAGTGTGTTGATTTCGGCAAGCGTCATGGGTTGGGGGCGGATCGTGGGCGGGACGATTGTCTTTGTAGTCCGCAGTATAAGAACTATGCCGCAACCAAGATCGCCAATGAGGTGGCGCTAGCGGGCTAGGTTCAGCTCACAAAGAGTGAGCAAGAACTTTATACTCATATTTGTATATAGCCATTACTGTTTTTATATAAGGCATTAGAAGCGCAACAGTCTGCTGAGTACTAGGGATTTTGTGCAACGACGAACGCAGCCATGGCTGCGTGTATTTCAGGGCTTTCACCGAGTGTGGCGCTTAATTCAAATCGCACCTGCGGGTGCGCAGCACGCGCCTCGGCCAGCAGACGCGGTAAATCGTCGCGCGCATGGGCGCCCACCCCCAGCAGCATGGGCACAAGCGTAACGTGCACAGCGCCGGCCTGTACCAGCGAAGCGACCGCATCATTGACCGAAGGCGACTTGTGCTCCAGGAAAGCAAGTGCATACTGCACACCATCACCACGATGCTGTAGGTCAGCCAGTACGGTTTGAAACGGTGCGTCCCAGTCCGGCGCACGTGCACCGTGGGCCACCATGAGCAATGCCTTTTTGAAAGTCGCTTCGCGAGTCATGGGCGCTTTTTAGCACGTTGGCATGCTGTTTGCGCTTTAGGCGGCATGAGGGTACTACTTCTTTGGGACGATAACGCTGATGCTCATGCGCTAAAGGCTGCGCTTGCGCACGCAGGTTGCCAGGCGCTGGGGCCGGTGGCTCCAAACGGCGACATTGCTGCGGCGGTGGCCTCGTCCATGCCGCAGCTGATCATCATGGATGCGCAATCCGCAGAGCACGACTCGCTGCAGCACTGGGTGCTTGCGCACAAGCACACGCCTCGCCCGATGGTGATGGTGACGGGCGAAGATGACGCGCATGTCGCGCGCCTCGTACTCGCAGCAGGAGTGTCCGCTTACGTCACGCCGGTCCTGAGCCCCAAGCATATATCCGCTGTTCTGACGATTGCGACTACACAGTTTGAATTGCAAGAGAAGGTCCGTATTGAGCTGGCGCAGGCGCATGCACAACTGGCCGAGCGCAAACAAATCGAGCGCGCCAAGGGCTGGCTGATGAAGCGCTTTGCGATTGATGAAGACGAGGCGTTCAAGCGCTTGCGGCATGTGGCGATGCAGCGTCAACAAACGCTGGCCGACGTTGCACAGCAATTAAATGATGCAGCCGATGCGGTAAAGAATGCGTGAGCAAATGGCGCCATGATGATGCTGCGCCGCACAAGGCTGGTGCGGACTTCCCGGGCAAGCCCCTCGCTGGTGCGCATAGGCTTGCGATGTCGGCATACAGGGTTAGTTCAGCAGCAAGTTTGTGTTGGCATGGTTCGTGCAAAAGCATCAACACACTCCTTTTAGTTTTTGACAACGGCGTCAAGGTGTATGTCACCTCTGACGCTTTTTTTTGGAGCCTGAATGCCCGCGCCTGATGCAATCCTAAACAAGCATGCCACATCGCGCAGCAGCGGTGACATCGTGGTCAGCAAACGCAATCTCATCGCCGCCGCAGCAGCTGCCGGCAGCCTCGGCATCATGGATTTCGTAGCGCCAGGTGTGCGCAGCACGGCCTATGCGCAGGGCACTGACAGGCCCGAAAAGCAAGAAGTGCGCATCGGTTTCATACCGCTCACCGACTGCGCCAGTGTAGTGATGGCATCAGTACTGGGCTTTGACAAAAAGTACGGCGTGAGAATCGTACCCAGCAAAGAGGCGTCCTGGGCCAGCGTGCGCGACAAGCTCGTCAATGGTGAGCTGGACATGGCCCATGTGCTGTACGGTCTGATCTATGGCATACATCTGGGTGTCAGTGGGCCGAAGAAGGATATGGCCGTGCTGATGACGCTCAACAACAACGGCCAGGGCATTACTTTGAGCAAGAAACTCGCCGATCAAGGCGCGGTGGATGGTGCCTCGCTAGCCAAACTCATGGCCACCGAAAAACGCGAGTACACCTTTGCACATACTTTTCCCACGGGTACGCATGCCATGTGGCTGTATTACTGGTTGGGCACTCACGGTGTAAATCCGATGAAAGACACCAGGGTGACTGCCGTGCCGCCCCCACAGATGGTGGCCAACCTGCGTGTGGGTAACATGGACGGCTTTTCCGTCGGCGAACCGTGGAACCACCGCGCCATCATCGACGGTATCGGTGTGTCAGCTGCCACCAGCCAGGACATATGGAAAGACCACCCTGAAAAAGTGCTGGGCACGACGGGTGACTTCGTCAAGAAGCATCCGAATGCCTGCCGCGCTGTGATCATGGCTGTGTTGGAAGCCAGTCGCTGGATCGACACAAGCCTATCGAACAAAAGCAAGATGGCTGAGACGATTGCCGACAAGGCCTACGTCAATACCAGTGTGGACGCCATCAAACAGCGCATCCTGGGACGCTATCAAAACGGCTTGGGAAAAACCTGGGACGACCCCAATCCCATGAAGTTCTACAACGACGGCGCCGTCAACTTCCCATACCTTAGCGACGGCATGTGGTTCCTCACGCAGCACAAACGATGGGGTTTACTGAAAACTCACCCTGACTATCTCGCCGTTGCACGGCAGATCAATCAGATCGACCTGTACAAGCAAGCAGCTATAGAGACTAAAACGCCGTTACCCAAAGATGTGATGCGATCGAGCAAGCTGATGGATGGAGTGGTGTGGGACGGCAAGGATCCTGTGAAGTACGCAGACGGTTTCAAAGTGAAAGTATGAGGTAGCCATGGTCAGCGCCGTGTTTCATCAACCCATAGACTTGCCTGCACGTAGCCCGGCAACCACGATCAGCCCTGCTGATGCATCGCGCAACGTACCGGCAGGTGCTGCGCCTGCCTCGACAAATGAATCAATTACTGCTGCAGGTACATTGCCGTTACTGCATTCTGCAAAACAGTCTCGGACTGATACTCCTATAGCATCGCGAGAGTTGTGGCTCAAGGTCATTCCTCCAGTCGTGGGCCTGGCGTTGCTGGTAGGCGTGTGGGGGCTGGTGTCCATCAAGGGGCAGATCCCGTCGCCGTTGCAGACGTGGGATCAAGCGGTGCAGGTGTTCAGCGATCCGTTTTATCGCAACG
>CAYSMM010000219.1:0-4555 GCA_964432095.1 uncultured Burkholderiaceae bacterium
GCGCGAGCTCAAGGACCGTCTCAACTACCCCGTGCTACCGCCGCCACTGGTGCGCACCGACGTGACGCCGGTGGAGCGCGAGTTCGACAAGCCACGGTTTGAAGCGGCAGTGCTCAAGGCCAAGCGCTATATCGAGGCGGGCGACATGATGCAGGTTGTCATCGGCCAGCGGCTGTCCAAGCGCTTCAAGGAGCACCCGCTGTCGCTGTATCGCGTGCTGCGCTCGCTCAACCCTTCGCCGTACATGTATTACTACAACCTCGGATCGGCCCATATCGTGGGTGCGTCCCCCGAGATACTGGTGCGGCAAGAGCGCACCGCTGACGGCACCAAGGTGACGGTGCGGCCGCTGGCGGGCACGCGCCCGCGCGGCACCCATGCGCAACACGACGCTGCGCTGGAGGCCGAGCTGCTGGCCGACCCCAAAGAGCGCGCCGAGCATTTGATGCTGATCGACCTGGCGCGCAACGACATTGGCCGCGTGGCTAAAACCGGCAGTGTGAAAGTGACCGAGGCCTTTGCGGTGGAGCGCTACAGCCACGTCATGCACATCGTCAGCAACGTCGAAGGCATGCTCAACGACGGGCTTGATGCGATGGACGTGTTCAAGGCCACATTTCCTGCAGGCACGCTGGCGGGTGCGCCCAAGGTGCGCGCGATGGAGGTGATCGACGAGTTGGAAGTCGCCAGGCGCGGCGTGTACGGCGGCGCGTGTGGCTACCTGAGCTTTGCGGGTGACATGGACTTGGCCATTGCCATCCGCACTGCCGTCATCAAAGACAGCCGTCTGTACGTGCAGGCATCAGCCGGTATCGTGGCCGACAGCGACCCCGAAGCTGAGTGGAACGAGACCGAAGCCAAGGCGCGTGCCGTGTTGCGCGCCGCCGAGCTGGTGCAGCAGGGCATGGAGTAATCGTTCCTATGAAGACTCTCCACAGAGACACCGAGGCACAGAGAGATGAATTGAGCGGGCAGGTGATAGCCTCAGCGATTGAGGTGCATCGACATCTCGGGCCGGGATTGCTTGAAACGGTGTATGAGTCGGCCTTGTCGCACGAGTTGAAGTTGCGTGACATTCTCTTTAAGCGGCAAGTGTCGATTCCCGCTATCTACAAAGGCGTGCTGCTAGAGCAAGCAGCCTACAGGCTTGACATGTTAGTGGAAGATCAGTTGATCGTCGAAGTCAAAGCGGTTGAGGAACTGAGCAAGACACACTCGGCTCGATTGCCGACCTACTTGCGGCTGACGGGCTACACAAAGGGTCTACTGCTTAACTTCAATTGCGCGGTGTTAAAGGACGGCATCAAGCGCTTGTCTCTTTGACCTTTGTGTCTCGGTGTTTCCTGGAGAGTCTTATGGTTTTCATGCTCGACAACTACGACAGCTTCACCTACAACCTGGTTCAGTATCTGGGTGAGCTGGGCGCGCAAGTCACCACGGTACGTAACGATCAGATCACGGTGGAGCAAGTCGAGGAGCTCAGGCCCACGCACATCGTGATCTCGCCGGGCCCGTGCGCGCCCGCGCAAGCCGGCATCAGTGTGTCGCTGATCAGGCACATGGCCGGCCGCGTGCCCCTGCTGGGTGTGTGCCTCGGTCATCAGGCCATTGGCGAGGCGTTTGGCGGCAAGGTCGTGCGCGCCCGGCAACTCATGCATGGCAAGACCGACACCATAGAGACCAAGCAGCAGGGCGTGTTCGCCGGGCTGCCGCGCAGCTACACCGTGACGCGTTATCACTCGCTGGCCATAGAGCGACAGTCGCTGCCCGACGATTTGATGGTGACGGCATGGACCGATGACGGCGAGATCATGGGTGTGAAGCACAAGCGTATGGCTGTAGAGGGCGTTCAGTTTCACCCCGAGAGCATCATGACGCAGTATGGTCACGATCTACTACGTAACTTTCTAAATCAAAAGTGTTGATACAGCATTGAGTAAATGCCATTGTCTGGTGTACAAATAAGTAGAGAAGCATATATACACATAAGAGTAAATAACGCTCAAAGGAGTCAGCATGCCAATCACCCCACAAGAAGCGCTACAGCGCACGATCGAGCACCGCGAGATTTTTCATGACGAGATGCTGAAAGTGATGCGCCTCATCATGAGCGGCGAACTGTCACCGGTGATGACTGCCGCGCTGCTGACGGGTCTTCGCGTGAAGAAAGAAACGGTGGGCGAAATCACAGCTGCCGCCGAGGTGATGCGCGAATTCGCTACTAAAGTACAGGTGAGTGACGCCAGCAACCTGGTCGATATCGTGGGTACCGGTGGTGACGGATCGCACAGCTTCAACATCAGCACCTGCAGCATGTTCGTGGCCGCTGCCTGCGGCGCCAAGGTGAGCAAGCACGGCAACCGCGGCGTGAGCAGCAAAAGCGGCAGCGCTGATGTGCTGGAGCTGCTTGGCGTCAACCTCATGCTCACGCCCGCGCAGATTGCACAAAGCATCGAGCAAACCGGCATCGGCTTCATGTTTGCGCCTAACCATCACCCCGCGATGAAGAACGTGGCGCCGGTGCGCAAAGAGCTGGGCGTGCGCACCATCTTCAACATCCTCGGGCCGCTGACCAACCCTGCTGGTGCGCCAAATATTCTGATGGGCGTGTTCCACCCCGACCTCGTCGGCATTCAGGTACGCGTGTTGCAGCGCCTGGGTACGCAGCATGCGCTGGTGGTATATGGCAAGGACGGCATCGACGAGGTGTCGCTGGGTGGTGCCACCATGGTGGGTGAGTTGAAAGATGGCAAGCTGAGCGAGTATGAAATTCACCCCGAGGACTTCGGGATGCAAATGGCCAGCGGCCGCAATATCCGCGTGGACAACGCCGAGCAATCCAGGGCCATGCTACTGGCCGTGCTGAATGGCGAGGCCGGCGCGCCACTCGACATCGTGCTGCTCAACACCGCTGCTGCCCTGTACGCCGCCAACGTCGTGGCCAGCATAGCTGACGGCTTGAGCAAGGCGCGCGACGCAATCGCCAGCGGCGCGGCGAAGAAAAAGCTCGATGCATTTGTCGCGTTCACGCAGTCGTGCAAGGCGTGATTGGGCATTCATATGGCTGACATCCTGCAAAAGATTCTGGCCACCAAGCGAGACGAGATCGCGCGCGACAGCGCACGCGTGAGCGCAGCCGTGTTGCACACGCAGGCTCAGGCACGCACCGACTCTCGCGGTTTTGCTGCCGCCATGCAGCGCAAATTGGCGCAGGGCGAAGCTGCGGTGATTGCCGAAATCAAGAAGGCCAGCCCCAGCAAGGGCGTGCTGCGCGAGCAGTTTGTGCCCGCCGACATTGCGCGCAGCTATGCCGCGGGCGGCGCGGCGTGCCTGTCGGTGCTCACCGACGCCGATTACTTTCAGGGCTCGCCGGCGTACCTGCGTGAGGCGCGCGCCGCATGCACGCTGCCCGTGATTCGCAAAGACTTCATCATCAGCGAGTACCAGGTACTCGAAGCTGCGGCCTGGGGCGCAGACTGCGTCCTGCTCATCGCTGCCGCACTCAGTGACGCGCAAATGCGCGATCTGGAGCAGGCGGCCAATGCCCTCCAGCTCGACGTACTGGTCGAGGTGCATAACGCTGCCGAGCTCGACCGTGCGCTCAAGGCAACGCGTACGCCGCTGCTGGGCGTCAACAATCGCAATCTCAAGACATTTGAGGTATCGCTCGACACCACGCTCAAGCTTTTGCCGCACATCCCGGCTGATCGCATGGTTGTTACCGAAAGCGGCATCTCGAGCCGTGCCGACGTGCAGCGCATGCGCGGCGCAAACGTCCATGCGTTTTTGGTCGGTGAGGCGTTCATGCGCGCGGCCGAGCCGGGCGAGGCGCTGCGGGCCTTGTTTGCCTGATGGCTTCGGTGCTTACATCTTACGAAATACTCACAGATCTATATAGTCATTACCGCTATTTCATTGTCCAGTGATCTTTGTATAGTAGCAAGAGTATAAAAACGACTCCTCCGGGCTTTGACAGCTTTCAGCCGCACTGCGAATGAATTCCAGTCCAACGCCCGCTTAATTGGGGTCGCTTAATTGGGGTCGGACCCCAATTAACAGACCCTAATTAACGGCCCCCATCGATGGCTGATTTATGGCCAGATCCTCAGCGGTCGAGTCAGCGCCAAATTAGCCTCTGGAGCAAGCCTTCCAAACCTGGCAAAAATCACGCCAGCGGTTTGACAGGCTTTCACGGAATCAGTGATAATCCGAGGTTCGCCGCGGTGGGGTGCCCGAGTGGCTAAAGGGGGCAGACTGTAAATCTGTTGGCTTACGCCTACGCTGGTTCGAATCCAGCCTCCTCCACCAGGCGCCTCAAGGGAGGCCGCGCGTGGCCGGAAGCCGAGGGGTTCGGTCGCGGCGAAGTCCGGGCGGGAGTAGTTCAATGGCAGAACCTTAGCCTTCCAAGCTAATGACGCGGGTTCGATTCCCGTCTCCCGCTCCAGCCGAAAGGCGGGCGTCACAGGCCTGGATGCCGAGCGCGTCCAGCCCTGTGCCGAGGCCCATGTGGCTCAGTGGTAGAGCACTCCCTTGGTAAGGGAGAGGTCGCGCGTTC
>CAYSMM010000220.1:0-1648 GCA_964432095.1 uncultured Burkholderiaceae bacterium
GCTGCGACACAGATCAGGCTCGATCTTGTAGGCCTGTGCGGCATCCAACAGCTGATGCGGCACCCCGAGCGACTGGAGCATCTCCAGCGCCGGCTTCACCAGCGCAAGCTCATGGCCGGTGCGCAGCAACTGCATGAAGCCGTATTGCTGCTCATACTCCAATGCATAGCGGCGCCGCCAGTCGCGCAGCTTGGACAAGCTGGCGACCGCCAGCTGCTGCATGGCTTGTCGGTTGGCGGTGTAGCGCTCGCGCTTGCATGCGCGCCACCACTGCGCTAGCCAGCGCCATTGGTTCAGCTCGGCGCGCGGGCGAAACCGCACCGCGGCGTTTTTGCTCATCAACTGCGTCAGCACCTTTTGCGGCATGCCTGGGGCCGCCCAGGGTGTGACATAGCCCGGCGCAATCACTCCGGCGTTGGCAAAGCTCGTGGCCTCGGCGACTGCGCCCCCGCTATCGAAAACCTGCACCGCGTGGCCGTCCTCTGCCAAACGCAATGCGGTGGTGGTGCCGATGATGCCCGCGCCAATGACGGCCAGTTTTGCCGGCGCTGTCATCGCGTTGACCTGGCAGCGAAAAGCGTCGATTTAGCGGGTGACTCAGCGAGTGATTGACGCCTTGTCTGGCTCATGGCGCGTAGCCTATGAATCGGGCTGGGGGCATGCGCTTGTTGAAGTCTCGTCTCATGATAGAATTTCAGGTTAAGCGAATCGGCGCTAGTGGACGCTAGTGCGTAAAACCCACAGCCTTGATCGCTTCAATCGCAAACCGGCCAGCCCGGGTGTTGCCCCAAGCACCGCAGCAAACCTTCAGGGATGCTTACGTTTGGTTGCAATCGTTGGCCGGATTTTAGAACCAACCTAGGGATTTTTCGACATGAGCGTTTCACTGCGTCAAATGCTGGAAGCCGGTGTGCACTTTGGCCACCAAACCCGCTTCTGGAACCCCAAGATGGCTCCGTTCATTTACGGCCATCGCAACAAGATTCACATCATCAACCTTGAGAAGACTTTGCCGTGTCTGCAAGACGCGCTGAAGTTCGTGCGTCAACTCGCGGCCAACCGCGGCACCATTTTGTTTGTGGGCACCAAGCGCCAGGCAGGCGAAGTTATTGCTGCTGAGGCCGCGCGCTGTGGCATGCCTTATGTTGACGAGCGCTGGCTCGGCGGCATGCTCACCAACTTCAAGACGGTGAAGGCTTCGATCAAAAAGCTCAAAGAAATGCAGACGCAGCAAGCCGAAGGCGGCCTCGAGAGTCTGACGAAAAAAGAAGCGCTGATGTTCGAGCGCGAGATCGAGAAGCTGCAAAAGTCCATCGGCGGCATTGCCGACATGGCTACCGTGCCCGACGCGCTGTTCGTCATCGACGTGGGTTACCACAAGATTGCCGTGGCTGAGGCCAATAAGCTCGGTATCCCGGTGGTCGGTGTGGTGGACACCAACCACTCGCCCGAGGGTATCGACTATGTGATTCCTGGCAACGACGACTCGGCCAAGGCTGTGACGCTGTACGCGCGTGCCATGGCTGACGCAGTGCTGGAAGGCAAAGCGAATGCAGTGAAAGACGTGGTGCAGGCCGTGCGCAGCGACGAGGAGTTCGTCGAGGTGAACGAAGAGGCCGGCGCTAACTGATTGTGCCCGGGCGGCATC
>CAYSMM010000220.1:1658-4533 GCA_964432095.1 uncultured Burkholderiaceae bacterium
ACAAAAGGGCTGCTTTGACGGCCCTTTTTTTTAAGATTTTTTGAACACTGGAGTTTGTTATGGCGGCAATTACCGCAGGCATGGTGGCAGAACTGCGCGCGAAGACCGACGCGCCGATGATGGAGTGCAAAAAGGCATTGACCGAGGCCGACGGCGACATGGCCAAGGCTGAGGAGATTTTGCGCGTGAAGCTGGGTAACAAGGCCGGCAAGGCTGCGTCGCGCATCACTGCTGAAGGCGCGGTAGCCAGCTACACCGACGGCAATACGGGCGCGCTGGTCGAGGTGAATTGCGAGACCGATTTCGTCACCAAAAACGACAGCTTCCTGGCATTGGTCAACGGCTGCGCTGAGTTGATCGCCAAGCACAACCCGGCTGACATCGCCGCGTTGTCCGCGCTGCCCATGAGCCTCGATGGCTTCGGGCCCACTGTGGAAGACGTCCGCAAGGGTCTGATCGGCAAGATTGGTGAAAACATGTCGATCCGTCGCTTCAAGCGGTATTCGGGCGGCGGCAAACTGGCCAGCTATTTGCATGGCACGCGAATTGGCGTAATGGTGGAATTTGACGGCAGCGATGTCGCAGCCAAAGATGTCGCCATGCACGTCGCGGCCATGAAGCCCGTGGCGATGCAGTCTTCGGACGTACCGGCCGATCTCATCGAAAAAGAGCGCTCGATCGCGACGCAAAAGGCGGCAGAAAGCGGCAAGCCTGCTGAGATCGTGGCCAAGATGGTCGAGGGCAGCGTGCAGAAGTACCTCAAGGAGGTGTCGCTGCTCGATCAGCCCTTCGTGAAGAACGACAAGCAAACCGTTGCGGCCATGCTCAAGGCGGCTAACACCGCGGTGAAGGGCTTTACGCTTTACGTGGTGGGCGAGGGCATCGAGAAAAAGGTGGACGATTTTGCTGCAGAGGTGGCTGCGCAGGTCGCTGCCGCAAAGCAGGCGTAACGCACTGAGTCAAGATCACCACAGGACGATCTGCAACGAACCATTACAGGAGCCTTGAATGCCACAGCCAGTCTATAAGCGCGTATTGCTCAAATTGTCTGGCGAGGCCTTGATGGGCGACGATGCTTTCGGTATCAACCGCGCCACCATCGTGCGCATGGTTGAAGAGGTCAAGGACATCGTTGACTGTGGCGTGCAGGTAGCCGTGGTGATTGGCGGCGGCAACATCTTCCGCGGGGTGGCGGGTGGCTCCGTCGGCATGGACCGTGCCACGGCAGACTACATGGGCATGCTGGCCACGGTGATGAACGCACTGGCCTTGGCTGACACCATGAACAAGGCCGGACTGACCGCACGTGTGATGTCAGCCATCAGTATCGAGCAGGTCGTCGAGCCATACGTGCGGCCCAAGGCATTGCAATACCTGGAAGAGGGCAAGGTCGTCATCTTCGCAGCTGGCACGGGCAATCCGTTCTTCACCACAGATACCGCAGCCGCGCTGCGCGGCAGTGAGATAGGCGCGGAGGTGGTGCTCAAGGCTACCAAAGTGGACGGCATCTACAGTGCCGACCCCAAGAAAGACCCGGCTGCCACGCGCTACAGCGCCATTACATTTGACGAGGCGATCATCAAGAACCTGCAGGTGATGGACGCCACCGCCTTTGCGCTGTGCCGCGACCAGAAGCTGCCGATCAAGGTGTTCTCCATCGTCAAGCCGCATGCGTTGAAGCGGGTGGTGGCTGGCGAAGACGAGGGCACGCTTGTCCATCTTTGAGCCCTGATCGGGCCTGCTGCTGCGGGCTGGGTGGTCAGCCGGCAGCGTTACACTTCACGCACAGTTCATGAGGGCCGCGGGTGGCCTATGTAGGATTGAGAACCATGACAGTCGCAGACATCAAAAAGACGGCCGAAACCAAGATGAACAGCTCGGTCGAGGCGTTCAAGCACAACCTCACCAAAATCCGCACGGGCCGTGCTCACACCGGCTTGCTCGACCATATTCAGGTGGATTACTACGGCTCGATGATGCCCATCAATCAAGTGGCCAACATCACGCTGCTGGACGCGCGCACGTTGTCGGTGCAGCCGTGGGAAAAGGGCATGGGCCCGAAAATCGAGAAGGCTATTCGCGAATCTGACCTTGGCTTGAACCCTTCGGCGCAAGGCGACTTGCTACGTATCCCCATGCCTGCGCTGACCGAGGAGCGCCGCAAGGAGCTCACGAAAGTCGTGCGGCACGAAGGCGAAAGTGCCAAGGTCGCAGTGCGCAACCTGCGCCGTGACGCCAACGAGGGCCTCAAAAAGCTGCTGAAAGACAAAGAGATCAGCGAGGACGATGAGCGTCGCTCGCAGGACGACGTACAAAAACTCACCGATCGCACGATCGCCGAGATCGACCGCATGGTAGCTGCAAAAGAATCTGAGATATTGGCAGTATAGTGCTGGAACTGTCTATAATAAACCAGTAACAGGTATATAGTCTAATGAGTATTCCGCTGCACTTGGCTGTAATCATGGATGGTAACGGCCGTTGGGCCAAGCGGCGGATGCTTCCACGCAGCGCTGGCCACAAGCGCGGGGCCGACGCGGTACGCACTTTGCTGCAAACCGCGCATGCCAAAGGCGTGCGATACCTCACGGTGTTTGCGTTTTCCTCGGAAAACTGGAAGCGCCCGCAAGACGAGGTGGACACCTTGATGGATTTGTTCGCTTCGTCACTGGCCAGGGAGTCGGCTAGCCTGCATGCCAATGGCGTGCGTCTGCGGTTTGTAGGCGACCGCGCTCGCTTTGACATCGCACTGCGCCAGCAAATGGCCGATGCCGAGGCGTTGACGGCTAGCAACAGCGGCATTCACTTCACGGTGGCGGTCAATTATGGCGGGCAATGGGACATCGCGCAGGCCGCATCTCGGCTTGCGGAACGT
>CAYSMM010000221.1:0-4527 GCA_964432095.1 uncultured Burkholderiaceae bacterium
TACACCTTCGAGGCTTTCGGGCCGGACAACCGTCCGGGGCGGTTGGCGGTGTCCGTTCGGGACTTCGCGCGCTTTGGGCTGTTGTATCTGCGCGGCGGCCGCTGGCGCGACAAAGAGCTGCTCAAGCCGGAGTTGCTCACAACCCCCATGCGGCCCCAGGGCTATTGATGGGGATCGACTCACCCATGCATCGCAACTATGCCCTGCACACCATGCCTCAAATCATCCATACAAAACCAACTGCGCACAACCTTATAGCTCGGCTATGCGTCTGGCCTGTGGCGCTGGCACTTGCACTATCCGCTGCGATGGGCAGTCATGCTTACGCGCAGAGTGCGCCTACTGCCACATCGACGCTGGATCGCATCAAGGCCAGAGGCAAAGTGTTGCTGGCGCACCGCGACGCGTCGGTGCCGTTTTCATACCTGGACGGCAACAAAAAACCCATCGGCTATGCCATGGATTTGTGCGAACGCCTCGTGAAAATGCTCGAAAAAGAACTGAAGCAGCCGCTGAAGATCGAGTACGTGCTCGTCACCTCAGCTACGCGTATCGACGCGATCGCCAAGAGCCAGGCCGACATGGAGTGCGGCTCCACGACTAACAATGCCGAGCGTAGGCAGAAGGTTGCGTTCACCATACCGCATTACATAGCAGGCGCTCGGCTTATGGTGCGGGCCGACAGCCCAATTAACCGTTTTGAAGATCTCGAAGGCCAGAAGCTCGTATCCACCAAGGGTTCCACGCCGCTCAAGCTGGCCGAGGAGCAGATCAAATCGCGGCGATTGTGGATCCCGCTGGTCGAGGCACCGGATCACGCCAAGGCGGTGCAGATGGTCGAGTCCGGTGAAGCCGATGCGTTTTTGATGGACGACATCCTGCTATACGGCCTACGCGCCAACCGCCCCAAGCCCGAGGCGCTGAAGGTCGTGGGCAACTTCCTCTCGATCGAGGCGTTGGCCATCATGCTGCCGAAGGACGATCCGCGCTTTAAGGAACTGGTGGACAACGAGATGAAGCGCATCATCCGCAGCGGGGAGATCTATGCGATTTACCGCACGTGGTTCGAGCAGCCTATTCCGCCCAAAAATGCGAATCTGCAGCTGCCTATGAGCTTTTTGATGAAGGACTTTTACAAGTACCCGAACGACTTCGTCCCCTAGTGGAATGGCGGCTGGCCGCTGCACTGTGGAAACTACGGATCGTGCGGGGCGTGCACGCAAACGTTGAGTGGCTGGCAGCGCAGCATTTCCCTGCATGCTTAGGGTAAACGACAAAGCAGTATGCGCGGTCAACAAGCCTTTGGCTCGTAAAATTTGATGGTTGCAGTTTAGGTGTTTATTAGCGGTTCGTTCAAAGGAGAAATGATGAGTAAGTTACTTATGGCGCTCGTAGTGGCGGGTTTCGCAGCAACCGGTGTGCACGCTCAGAGCACCGGCACCCTGAAGAAGATCAAAGACAACGGCAAGATCGTGATCGGTGTGCGTGACGCATCCATCCCGTTCAGCTATACGCCCGATGGCAAAACTTACGTGGGCTACTCCGTTGACCTGTGCGACAAGATCGCCTCTGCGGTGCAGCGTAAGCTTGGCCTGACGG
Organism: uncultured Burkholderiaceae bacterium; assembly: GCA_964432095.1. Taxonomy (GTDB): domain Bacteria; phylum Pseudomonadota; class Gammaproteobacteria; order Burkholderiales; family Burkholderiaceae_C; genus CAYSMM01. The sequence continues at coordinate 1,600 of CAYSMM010000221.1, forward strand.
AAATGCAGCGTGTATACCAGCCGGTCACGTCGGCTACGCGCATCCCGCTCATGGCCAACGGCACTATCGACCTGGAATGCGGCTCGACCACCAATAACCTCGACCGTCAAAAGCAGGTGTCTTTCGCGCCCACCACGTTCGTGACGGCAAACCGACTGCTGACGAAGAAGGCCAGCAACGTAAATAAGCTGGACGACATGAAGGGCAAGACGATTGTGTCCACCAACGGCACTACGAACCTGCGCCAGATCAACCAGCTCAACACCGAGCGCAACCTCGGCATGACCATCATGACCGGTAAGGATCACGGCGAAAGCTTCCTGATGGTGGAAACCGGCCGTGCGGTTGCGTTTGCAATGGATGACATTCTGCTCGCTGGACTGGCTGCAAATAGCAAGACGCCTGGTGATTTCGTGATCGCCAACGAGGCTTTGTCGGTAGAGCCCTATGGCATCATGCTGCGCAAGGACGACCCTGAGTTCAAAGCCGTGGTTGACCAGGCTATCAAGAACGTGTTTGCGTCTGGCGAGATCAACGCGATCTACAACAAGTGGTTCCTGAGCGCGATTCCGCCCAAGGGCATCAACCTCAACGTGCCAATGAGCGGCCAGCTCAAGGCGGTGATTGCCAAGCCTACCGACAGTGGTGACCCCGCTGCCTACGCGGCTGTGCCCGAAGCGCAGAAGCAAGTGCAAAAGAAGAAGTAAGTTCCGGCAGGAAAAAGCCGCAGTGCAAAACCACTGCGGCTTTTTTGTTGGCACTGATGTTGCTGCACCGGCTTGCGGTATGCAGCCAAACCGCGCATCATTCAAGCAGTAATTTTTTGACGCACGGGCCCTGCGCATGACGATCAAGAGCTGACATTTCGCCATTCGAATCAGCGATTTTTAAGCAATACAACCAATACAGCTCATTGCTGTTCATAAAGATAGCCAAGCATCCACCGAGGCAAACAACACATGAACTACCCCTGGAACTGGAAGATTTTCTGGGAGACGTCCGTCGATGGCGTCAACACTTATTGGCAGACGCTCATCAACGGTCTGGGTTGGACGCTGACCGTTGCACTCTCTGCATGGGTACTTGCTCTGGTGATTGGTGCAGCCATTGGTGTGATGCGCACCACGCCTGTGGGCTGGATGGTCAAGCTGGGTAATGCGTGGGTGGAACTGTTCCGTAATGTGCCGCTGCTGGTGCAAATGTTCCTGTGGTACTTCGTGGTGCCCGAACTTTTACCCGATGCGATTGGCGCCGCCATCAAGCAATGGCCGCAGTCCAATATTCTGGCGGCGGTGTTGTGCCTGGGGTTCTTTACCTCGGCGCGCGTGGCCGAGCAGGTGCGCGCAGGCATACAGTCGCTGCCGCGCGGGCAGAAGATGGCGGGCACGGCTATTGGCCTGACCTTGCCGCAAACCTATCGCTACGTACTGCTGCCCATGGCAGGTCGCATCATCATTCCACCGCTCACGTCTGAGTTCTTGAACATCATCAAGAATAGCTCGGTGGCGCTGGTGATTTCCGTGGTTGAGCTTACGGGGGCTGCCCGCTCGATGCAGGAGAACTCATTCCAGGTGTTTGAAGCGTTTACAGCAGCCACCATCATCTACCTGCTGACGAACGGCATCGTGGTGCTGTTCATGCGCTTCATCGAAAACAAAACCCGCGTGCCCGGCATGATTGCCGCCGGCGGCGGCGGTCACTAGGAGGCCGCCATGCTGGGTAATTTCGACTTTGCGATCATCGTAAGTTCGCTGCCGATTTTGTGGGAGGGCCTACTGTTCACGGTACAGGTGACGGTGTTTGCAGCGATTGGGGGCGTGATCTTTGGTACTCTGCTGGCCATGGCGCGCTTGTCGTCCATCAAGCCGCTGTCTTGGGTGGCAGGGTTGTACGTCAATGGTTTGCGTTCCATCCCGCTGTTGCTGGTGATCTTTTGGTTTTACTTTCTCGTGCCCTATATCGGCGCATGGATCATTGGCGCAAGCGAGCCCATCAAGGTGGGTGCGCTGGCCTCGTGCCTCATTACCTTCATCATGTTCGAAGCATGCTACTTCTGCGAGATCATGCGTGCCGGCATACAAAGCATTCCGCGCGGCCAGGTGTTTGCCGGCTACGCAATTGGCTTGAACTACTGGCAGATGATGCGCCAGGTGGTGCTGCCGCAAGCATTCCGTAACATGCTGCCGGTGTTGCTGACGCAAACCATCATCTTGTTCCAGGACGTGTCGCTCGTGGGCGTGCTGTCGATCAAGGATTTCGTGGGTTCGGCGCAGGTGGTGGCTACGCGCGATGGCCGACCGCTCGAGATGTACATCACTGTGGCAGTGGTGTACTTCATCATCTGTTTCGGTTTATCGACGCTCGTACGCCGGCTGCAGAACAAGATTGCCATCGTCAAGTAAACATTGAATCGTTGAGGACAAGAACATGATCGAACTCAAAGGCGTGTCCAAGTGGTATGGCAGCTTTCAGGTGCTCACCGACTGCACCACTTCAGTGAAGAAGGGCGAGGTGGTGGTGGTTTGCGGCCCGTCGGGCTCGGGCAAGTCCACGCTCATTAAAACCGTCAACGCGCTCGAGCCGTTTCAAAAGGGCGAGATTTTCGTGGACGGTGTTCCGGTGCACGACAAGAAAACCGATCTGCCCAAGCTGCGCAGCCGCGTGGGCATGGTGTTTCAGCATTTCGAGTTGTTTCCGCATCTCACCGTCACCGAGAACCTGACGCTTGGGCAGATCAAAGTTCTCAACCGCAGCGAAGACGAGGCCAAGAAGAAGGGCCTGATGTTTCTGGAGCGCGTGGGCTTGATCGCGCATAAAGACAAGTTTCCGGGGCAGCTTTCCGGCGGCCAGCAGCAGCGCGTGGCCATTGCGCGCGCGCTGTCTATGGATCCTATCGTGATGCTGTTTGACGAGCCCACTTCGGCGCTC
>CAYSMM010000222.1:0-4482 GCA_964432095.1 uncultured Burkholderiaceae bacterium
CGCGAATGGGGTGACGCTCGGGCTGCGAGCGCAGCGCCTCTTTCAGAATCTCCTCGGCTTGCAGGTCGCGGCCGTAGGCGAGATACACGTCGGCCTCTGCCACCGGGTCCACGTCATTGGCATTGAGCTGGCTGGAGGAGTACATGCTCGAAGCCAGCGCACTGTCACGCGTGTCCACGCGCGCACCGCCGGTGCCGCCAAAGAATGAATCAGCCCCTTGCATCTGACTGTCAAACGACGAGCCACCTTCCACCGCTGCACGACGCTTGCGCAGGCGGTATGCGCCAAAACCGACACCCAGTAACGCCAGCAGGCCAAGCGCGGGCACAACGATCCCGTTATCCATCAACGACTCGAAGAATGACGGCTCAGGCGGTGGCGGCGGAGGTGCAGCCTTCTTGGGTGCGGGCTTGGGCGCGGGTGCAGGCTCTGCAACCGGTGCGGGCGCAGCGGCAACAGCAGCGGGCGATGCGGCCTCGGTCGGAGCGCTCACCGCTGCAACAGGCGTTGCTGCCGCGCTGGGTGAGGCAGCCGCTGCGGGTTGTGCCACTGCAGGCGTTGGGGCTGGGGCTGGCGCAGGGACGGGTGCAGGTGCCGGAGCAGGCGCAGCAACGGGCGCTGGCGCGGCAGCAACCGGAGCGGGCGCGGGTGTTGGAGCTGGGGCCGGAGCCGGCGGAGTGACCGGCGGCTTGGCCGCAACATTGACGCCTGGCGCAGTCGGAGCAGGCGCTGCTTTTGCAGCGGTCTGGCCTGCGGGAGCCGATGCCGCGGCAATCTTGGACAGCTCAGCGACGTTGCGGTTCAGCTCGGCAGCACGATCGGCGGCTGCTTTGGCTTCGCGGCCTTGCGCGGCAGCAGCCACCTGCGGGTCTGCCTTGCCTTGCATCTGCGGCTTCGACAAGGTGAGCTTGTCGGGCGAGGTTGCAGGCGCTTTCTTGTCTTCAACCTTGGTTTCAACCTTGCCTGTAGCAGATTGTGCGGGAGCGGCTGCTACGGTTGCAGGCTTGCTCTGCACGGCCTGGGCCAGCGCAGCACGGTACTTGCCGAAATCGCGGCTTTGCGCCACCACGATACGGCGCGCCTCGTCAGCGGGAATTGCGCCCGCGGACTGCTCAGTCGGAAGCTTCAGCACCACGCCTTTTTGCAGCTTGTTGATGTTGCCGTTGATGAATGCGCTTTGGTTGGCGGCAAACAACGCAGCCAGCATCTGGTCGAGTGACACGGTGCCGGTCTTGGTTTGATTGGCGATCTTGGTCAGCGAGTCGCCAGCCTTGACGGTGTACTCGCTGCCAGTAGCAACCGCTGGCACGCTGGCGCTGGGCTCAGTCGCGCGCGGCGCCTTGGCAACAGCGGGCTTGTCGGCTGGTGCAGCAGATTCTGCACGCGGAGCGCGCGGTGCACGGGGCTCACGCGCAGGGCGAGCCGGGCGCGGCGGCGTTGCTGCGGCCGTAACCTTGGGCTCATCGCCCGCAGCGGCGGTTGCCGTTGATGGCACAGGTGCGTTGACGTTGGGCGGATCTAACAGCAGCGTGTAGTCACGCACTACGCGGCCCGACTGGGAAACCGCCTCAACCACCAGATCGAGGAACGGATCAGTCACCGATTGATTGGAACGCAGCAGCAAATAGCTGCGGCCATTGGCGCGCTTTTGCAGCGTGACGCTGATGTCGCCTGCGATGCGTGTGTAGTCCACACCCGCAGCGCGAAATACATCGGCACTGGGCACGCGAACGACCAGGTTCTCCGCCTCGGCGGGAGTCATGTCTGTAATGTCGATTTCGGCGCGCAGCGGCTGCCCGAGTGCAGACTTGACCTGCGCCGGACCGAGGCCGAGGCTAAACGCGGCTGGCGCGAACGCGGCCAGCAAACAGGCCGTGAGGGTAGCCTTCACAAACGGCCGAGCCTTCGATTTTGGTGTGCTTTGCATGAAGTTCCCTGTGCTGGCGTTACTGCAGTGAGACGCTCTGGATACAGATGAAAAGACAATAGCATCAAGCGGTTACAGTGACAAGTTAAGCCGTCATCTGCAAAGCCGCCTTTAGCCTTTGCCGTTGCGTTTGTGCCCCTTGCATGTTGCCTGCCCGCAACGAGGTAGCGTAACCGCCCGCAACTCGTAGCCCCGGGGTTTCCCGAGGGCTGGCTATGCATCCAGCAGTATGCGCAGCATGCGGCGCAAGGGCTCGGCGGCGCCCCACAAAAGCTGGTCACCCACGGTGAATGCGCCCAGGTACTGTGGCCCCATCGCGAGCTTGCGCAGCCGGCCAACAGGAATGGTCAAGGTCCCAGCGACACTGGCCGCGGTGAGCTGCTTCTCAGTGGCCACACGCTCGTTGGGCACGAGCTTGACCCAGGCGTTGTCATTGGCAATCAGCTGCTCGATGTCGGCCAGCGGCACGTCTTGGTTGAGCTTGAACGTCACCGACTGAGAATGGCAACGCATGGAGCCGATGCGCACGCAGGTGCTGTCAATGGGTATCACTGGCGTGCCGAATTGCTCCCCTAGCCCTAGGATTTTGTTGATCTCCGCACCGCCCTTCCATTCCTCCAGGCTGGTGCCGTCGCCGCGGTCGGCGTCGATCCATGGAATCAGGTTGCCGCCCAGCGGGATGCCGCGGAAGTTGGCCGTCTCCTCGGGCGTGAACGCACGTTGCTTGGCCGTAACCTTGCGGTCGATGTCGAGAATCGCGCTGGCGGGGTCGGCCAGCAGATCTTTCACCTCGGCGTACAACGCGCCATATTGAGTGAGCATCTCGCGCATGTTGGGTGCGCCACCGCCCGACGCGGCCTGATAGGTGGAGGTCTGCATCCACTCCACCAGTCCGGCCTTGAACAGCGCCCCCAGGCCCATCAGCATGCAGCTGACGGTGCAATTGCCGCCGATATAGTCTTTGACGCCTTGCGCGAGCGCGCGCTCAATGACCGGCATGTTGACGGGGTCGAGAATGATGATTGCGTCATCATTCATGCGCAGGGTTTTGGCAGCATCGATCCAGTAGCCCTTCCAGCCTGCCTCACGCAGCTTTGGATAGACGGCCTTGGTGTAGTCGCCGCCCTGGCAGGTGATGATGACTTCGCAGCGCTTGAGCGCGTTGACGTCATTGCCGTCGAGCAAGGTGGTTTCGTTCTTGGCCTGTGCCGGCGCCTTGCCACCGGCGTTGCTGGTGCTGAAGAACGCCGGCTCGATGTGGGCGAAATCGCCCTCTTGCTGCATGCGCTGCATGAGCACGCTACCGACCATACCGCGCCAGCCAACGAGGCCGACCAAAGGATTGCTGTTCAAACGTGAAGCCATGATGATGTGATTTTCGTAGGTATTCGTTTCGGATTTGCCGCAGTGATACCAAACATGCCCTGCGGCTCGATCTTCCAACCTGTGTTGTTTGATACTCTTACCTCTATATTGCCGTTACTGGTTTTCCAAAGAGCAGTAACCGTGTAATAGAGCCAGCAGTATTGGTCAGATTTGCAACGGCTATTTTGTGCGGGCGAGTGTGGAAGCCACAGCATCGCCCATCTCCTTGGTGCTCACCTTCGTCGTGCCTTCGGTGTAAATATCGGCCGTGCGCAGGCCCTGGTCGAGCACGGCCTGCACGGCCTGCTCGATGGCGGCTGCCGCGCCTGCCTGATCGAGCGAGTAGCGCAGCATCATGGCCGCGCTCAAGATGGTGGCCAGCGGGTTGGCGATGCCTTTGCCCGCGATGTCGGGCGCGCTGCCATGCGAGGGCTCGTACAGGCCCTGCCCTTTGGCGTTGAGCGATGCGCTGGGCAACATGCCGATGCTGCCGGTGAGCATCGCTGCCTCGTCGCTCAAGATATCACCAAACATGTTGCCGGTGACGATGACGTCAAAGCTCTTGGGCGCTTTGACCAGCTGCATGGCGGCATTGTCCACGTACATATGCGACAGCTCGACATCGGCGTAATCTTTGTGTACGTGCGTCACGACGTCCTTCCACAACTGAAACGTCTCCAACACATTGGCTTTGTCCACGCTGGTCACACGCTTGTGGCGCTTGCGCGCAGACTCGAACGCGACTCGGGCGATGCGCTCGATCTCGGGCACGCTGTAGCGCATGGTGTCGAAGGCTTCGTCGGCGCCAGCGAACTCGCCGTCGGGGGCCTTGCGACGGCCACGCGGCTGGCCAAAGTAAATATCGCCCGTCAGCTCGCGGATGATGAGAATATCCAGCCCCGATACCCGCTCGGGCTTCAGGCTGGACGCATGCGTGAGCTGCGGGTAGCAGATCGCGGGGCGCAGGTTGGCAAACAGCGCCAGATGCTTGCGCAGGCCGAGGATGGCCTGCTCGGGCCGCAGGGGGCGGTCGAGCGTGTCGTACTTCCAGTCGCCGACCGCACCAAACAGCACCGCGTCGGCCTCCTTCGCCAGCTTGAGGGTCGCCTCGGGTAACGGGTGGCCGTGCGCCTCATAGGCCGCGCCCCCCACGGGCGCGTGCTGCATCGCTATCGGCAGGCCGAGCACGT
>CAYSMM010000223.1:0-4474 GCA_964432095.1 uncultured Burkholderiaceae bacterium
GTGATGCGCACCGCCGTCAGCACGCTTGGCTGCGTGCAGCCCGAGAAGGACGACCACAACCACCCTGGTGCTCGTGACATTGCCGACAAGCTGATGGCCAGCCTGGGCTCCATGCTGCTGTATTGGTATCACTACAGCCATAACGGCAAGCGCATCGACGTGGAGACCGACGATGACTCCATCGGCGGACACTTCCTGCACCTGCTGCACGGCAAAAAACCCAGCGACTTGTGGGTGAAGGCCATGCACACCTCACTGGTGCTATATGCCGAGCATGAGTTCAATGCGTCCACCTTCACCGGCCGGGTGATTGCGGGCACGGGCAGCGACATGTATAGCGCGATTGCAGGCGCGATCGGTGCGCTGCGCGGCCCCAAGCACGGCGGTGCAAACGAGGTGGCGTTTGAAGTGCAAAAACGCTACGAGACGCCGGATGAGGCAGAGGCCGACATCAAGGCCCGCGTAGAGCGCAAAGAGGTCGTCATCGGCTTTGGCCACCCGGTGTACACCGTCAGCGATCCGCGCAACAAAGTCATCAAAGAGGTGGCTCGCCATCTGAGCACAGACCGCAAGGACATGAAGATGTTCAACATTGCCGAGCGGCTTGAAACCGTGATGTGGGACATCAAGAAAATGTTCCCCAATCTCGACTGGTTCAGCGCCGTGAGCTACCACATGATGGGCGTGCCCACCGCGATGTTCACGCCGTTGTTCGTCATTAGTCGCACCAGCGGCTGGAGCGCACACATCATCGAGCAGCGCATCGACGGCAAGATCATCCGTCCCAGCGCCAACTACACCGGCCCCGAAGACCTGAAATTCATACCGCTGCACGATCGCAAGTAAACAACACCTGCCCTTTAGTGAAAAACATGCTTACAACGCCCCTCGGGATAATCACAGCAGCTCTGTGCGAGTCCTGCGCAGGCATGTCATCCAGGAGTGTATTCATCATGATTTCAAGCAAGTTCAAAACTCTCTGCATTGCGATGTCGGCTCTCACCGTTGCCTCGGTAGCTCTTGCTGCCGCGGCGCATGCCCAGCAATCCGCGCCCAAGGCAGCCCCGGCCAAGAAGGCAGCACCTGCGAAGAAGGCCCCGGCTGAGGCTGCACCGCCCGCGGCCGATGAAGAGCAAATCAACCTGGCCAAGAGCGTGCACACCGGTGCCATCGCGTGTGAACTGGGCCAGAAGATCGATGTGTCTGAGAGCAAGTACCCCGGCTATGTGAGTCTGGCCTTTGGCAAGCAGAGCTACACCATGAAGCCCGTGATGTCGTCTACCGGCGCCATCCGCCTGGAAGACATCAAGGGCGTGGCGCTGATGCTGCAACTGGGCAACAAGTCGATGCTGATGAACACCAAGACCGGCCAGCGCATGGTGGACAACTGCGAGCACACCAAGCAAAAGGAAGCGATGCAGGCCTATGAGAAGGCCAAGGCCGAGGGCAAAGTGCAATCGGTGTTCGAAGACAGCAAGAAGTAATTTTCAATCCCTCACTCACTAACCCAAGAACAGACCATGTCCGCACATATTTCCAACGTCCGGCCCAAGCCCGATAAAGTCCTCGTCGATATCGTTGACTATGTACTCAAGTACAAAATCACCAGCAAGCTCGCGTGGGACACCGCGCGTAACTGCCTGATCGACACTCTGGGTTGTGGCTTGGAGGCGTTGGAATATCCGGCATGTACCAAGCTCTTGGGGCCTGTGGTGCCGGGAACCGTGGTGCCCAACGGCGCCAGGGTTCCGGGCACGCCTTACCAGCTCGACCCGATTACCGCCGCCTTCAATATCGGCGCCATGATCCGCTGGCTGGATTTCAACGACACCTGGCTGGCCGCAGAGTGGGGCCACCCGTCAGATAACCTGGGCGGCATTCTCGCCACCGCCGACTGGCTTTCGCGCACCAACATTGCCAACGGCAAAAAGCCGCTGGTGATGAAAGACGTGCTCGAAGCCATGATCATGGCGCATGAAATTCAAGGCTGTATGGCGCTTGAAAACAGCTTCAACAAGGTGGGGCTGGATCACGTCATACTGGTCAAGCTCGCATCCACTGCCGTGGTGGGCAAGCTGCTGGGCCTGACGCGTGACGAGTTGATCAACGCCGTGTCGCTTGCGTTTGTGGACGGGCAAGCCATGCGCACCTACCGCCACGCGCCAAACACCGGCAGCCGCAAGAGCTGGGCCGCAGGCGACGCCACCAGCCGCGCCGTGCGCCTGGCGCTGATCGCCAAAACCGGCGAGATGGGCTACCCCAGCGTACTGACAGCCAAGACATGGGGCTTTTACGACGTGCTGTTCAAAGGCAACGAGTTCAAGTTCCAGCGCAAATACGGCAGCTACGTGATGGAGAACGTGCTGTTCAAGATCAGCTTTCCCGCCGAGTTCCACAGCCAAACTGCGGTGGAATGCGCGATGGATATTCACAAGCAACTGGCTAAAGCTGGCAAGAAGCCCGAAGACATCAAGAAAATCACCATTCGCACGCACGAGGCGTGTGTGCGCATCATCGACAAGAAAGGCCCGCTCAACAACCCGGCCGATCGCGACCACTGCATTCAGTACATGGTGGCCGTGCCCATTCTGTTTGGCCGCCTGACTGCCGCCGACTATGAAGACACGATCGCCAGCGATCCGCGAATCGACCAGCTGCGCGACAAGATCGTGTGTGTCGAGGACAAGCAGTTCACCAAGGACTATCACGACCCCGACAAGCGCAGCATCGCCAATGCACTGACGGTGGAGTTCAACGACGGCAGCAAGCTCAAAGAGCTGGTCTGCGAATACCCAATCGGCCACAAACGCCGCCGCAAAGAAGGCATTCCGATTCTGGTGGAGAAGTTCAAGACCAACCTCGCGCGCAAGCTGCACAAAAAACAGCAAGACGCGATCTTGGCCGTGTCGCTGGATCAAAAGAAACTCGAAGCCATGCCGGTGAACGAGTACGTCGATCTTTACTGCAACACATACTGATGCAACCCACGTACAACCTTTAACCCAAGGAGAGTAATCATGAGACGCTTTCTGTCCTCACTCACCGCAGCAGCAATGCTCTTCGCCATATTCCCGGCGCATGCACAGCAAATGCCATCGATCAAAGAGATGCAGCCGGGCAAGTACAACTACACCATTGAAATGTCCAATCCCGGCATGCCGGTGAAAATGCCGCCGATGAATTTTCAGCACTGTGTGACCGCCAAAGACATGATAGATGGTCGCGCGTTCCAGGCACAGCGTGATGCGGGTGTCGATTGCACATACAGCGACATCAAGCAGACTGCGGGCCGCGTGCAGTTCAAAGCGGTGTGCAGCATCAAAGGCGGGATGACGATGAAGGCTGACTATGACATGCAGCACTCGGGTGACACCATTACCGGCAACATCAAGCAAGAAATGACCGGCGGCAGCATGCCGCCCGAGATGCGCAAATCCACCACCAAGATGTTGATGAAGCGCATCGGTGACTGCTAGTACCGCTGCGCCTGGCGCCACCAGCAAACTCTCTGAGATCAACGCCGGCATCAGACCGGCGAATTCAAACAATATCGAGTCCTCGCATCGATTGGATACTTAACCGAGTTTATGTCAATCACTGCTCACTGATAAACCAGTGATGGCAATATAGTCATTGGAGTATATAAGAATGTCTGCTCAAACCCACGCTTTTGCCAACACCTTGAAGGCTTTCAAAGCCGGTGACAAGGAAGGCAAGTTCTTCTCGCTGCCCGAGCTGGCGAAGAAGTACCCCAACGTCAACAAGTTGCCGGTGTCGGTGCGTATCGTGCTCGAAAGCGTGCTGCGCAACTGTGACGGCAAGAAGATCACTGAGGAGCACGTCAAGCAGCTCGCCAACTGGCAGCCCAATGCCGAGCGCACAGAGGAAATTCCGTTTGTGGTGGCACGCGTGGTGCTGCAAGACTTTACCGGCGTGCCGCTGCTGGCCGACCTGGCCGCCATGCGTAATGTTGCCAGCCAGATGGGCAAGAACCCCAAGACCATCGAGCCGCTAGTTCCGGTGGATCTGGTGGTGGATCACTCGGTGATGATCGACCATTTTGGCGATAAGAAGTCTCTCGACCTCAACATGAAGCTCGAGTTTCAGCGCAATCAGGAGCGCTATCAGTTCATGAAGTGGGGCATGCAGGCGTTCGACACGTTTGGCGTGGTGCCGCCGGGCTTTGGCATCGTGCACCAGGTCAACCTCGAGTACCTCGCGCGCGGCGTGCACAAGGGCAAAGACAAGGTGTACTACCCCGACACATTGGTGGGCACCGACAGTCACACCACGATGATCAACGGCATCGGCGTTGTGGGCTGGGGCGTGGGGGGCATCGAGGCCGAGGCTGGCATGCTGGGCCAGCCGGTGTACTTCCTCACGCCTGACGTGGTGGGATTCGAGTTCACGGGCAAACTGCGTGAAGGCGTGACGGCTACCGACCTGGTGCTCACTGTCACAGAAATCCTGCGCA
>CAYSMM010000224.1:0-4462 GCA_964432095.1 uncultured Burkholderiaceae bacterium
CCGCCGATGACTTGCCAGAACTCGGCCCAGTCGATGGGCCCATGGTCGTAGTGCTTTCGCTCTGCATTCCATTTGAGTTGCGGGTCGGGGATGGAGAGGCCTAGATATTCGGCCTGCGGCACGGTGGCGTCGATGAACTTTTGGCGCAAGTCATCGTTGCTGATGCGCTTGATGCCCCAGCGCATGCTTTGCTCGCTGTGGGGTGAATCCTTGTCGTGCGGGCCAAACATCATGATGCTGGGCCACCACCAGCGGTTGAGTGCATCCTGCGCCATGGCCTTTTGTTCCGGTGTGCCTTTGCACAAGGTCAGCATGATGTCGTAGCCCTGGCGCTGATGAAAACTCTCCTCCTTGCAGATGCGGATCATCGCGCGGGCATAAGGCCCATAGCTGCAGCGGCACAGCGGCACCTGGTTCATGATGGCTGCGCCATCCACCAGCCAGCCGATTGCGCCCACATCGGCCCAGGTGAGGGTGGGATAGTTGAAGATGCTGCTGTATTTCGCCTTGCCGCTGTGCAGCGCATCGACCAGTGCGTCGCGGCTCACGCCTAAAGTCTCTGCCGCAGCGTACAGGTACAAGCCGTGGCCGCCTTCGTCCTGTACCTTGGCCAACAGGATGGCTTTGCGTTTGAGCGACGGTGCGCGGCTGATCCAGTTGCCCTCGGGCTGCATGCCGATGATCTCGCTGTGCGCATGCTGGCTGATCTGCCGTACCAGCGTTTTGCGATACGCGCCAGGCATCCAGTCGCGTGGCTCGATCTTGTTGTCGGCATCGAGTGTGGCATCAAACCGCGCGAATTGCGCAGCTTCTTCAGGTGAGGTCGTAGCGGACGTTTCTACTTTGACGAGTTGAGCGTACATGGGGCACCTCGCGGCATGTTTGCAATGCCAACACGCACTATACGCTATAAACCGACCGAGCGGTCGGTAAATTCAGATTGTTCTGAATCGACATTCAAATATGCTGTCTCGTTGCTTCTGTGCATTTCGGAGGGATAAACTCAGAGAATTCGATGCCTGTGTGACATATTTCCGACGCAATCAGTACACCCAAACTACCATGCGGTTGGATTTGTGTGTAGGGTGACAGGTCCCAGCGAAGAAATTTCAACAATCAACGTGGTGGTGTGGCGACTTTTTCGACGGAGGTGGCGACTTGATCAGGCATATGTTACGCACATGCGTGGTATTGCTGCTCGCAGGGCTTTGCAATGCTGCTAACGCGGTGTATGTTCAGCGCTTTTCAGCCATTGACAATGGTGCTGTAACGTTCACCGGTAATACGATCGGTTTGTCCAAGCAAAACAACGCGAATGCACCGGGCACAGCTGGTTCTATCGGTACCTTTATTTCGGCGGGTGCTACAACTACTGATGGCACATATCCTGCGGGTACTACCGCCAACTGGACGGTTAACGGTTCATCTGCTGTATTGAGTCTACCGACGGGTAGTACGGTTCTTTATGCCGAACTCATCTGGTCGGGCAGTTATTCTTACAGTGGCGAAAACGTCTCTGCTTCGCTTGGTAACGCTGTGACGCTGGTCACACCGCTAGCAACGAGTAGCGTAACTCCAGCAGCAGCTACAGCTCAAACCCTAGGTACGGCTGGAGGTGGCGGGACTAGCGCCTCTGGACCCTGCTTTTATGTGCGGTCGCAAAACGTCACTGCACTAGTGCAGGCCGCGGGTGCGGGTACTTACACAGTGCGCGGTATCCCTTCGACGCAAGGCAACAATGAGAACAACTCCAATACCGGTGGGTGGACGCTTGCCGTGGCTTACCGCAACGCTGCGTTACCTGCCCGTAATCTGACCATTTTTACCGGTGCTGAGGTGGGGGGGGCTGCCGCTGCATCAGTGAGCGGCTTCTGTACGCCGCCGACGGGGCCACGAGAAGGCCGTCTACTGGTGAGTGCCCTTGAGGGCGACTCAGACATCACTGGTGATCAAATGCAATTTGGCCCTACTGCCGCAAGCTTGACTCCCGTATCAGGCCCTAACAATTTAGTTGGTAATTTCTTCGCATCGCAGATCAACGGGAATACTGGCACGCTCGATACCAGTGGTAGCTTTGGTACGAGCAATCATTCGCCAGGTACCAATGCGTCGGGCCGGCGCCAAGGCTACGACATCACGAACGTAGATGTCTCAGCATTGTTGCTCAACAATCAGACCACCGCTTCAGCGCGTGGCACGACCTCGGGTGATCAGTACCTTATCAACGCGCTGGCGCTGCAGATCAATGTAGGCGCTCCGATATTCCCTATCACAGTAAAATCAGTTGATAAGACGGTCACGACCGTTGGGGATACGCTGACCTATACCGTACGACTGGATAACACGGCGGGTACGGCTAACGCAACCAATGTGACTTTTCTCGACAACATACCGCCTGGCACCAGTTTTGTACCAGGCAGTCTGACCGTCGATGGAACTCCCAACGCTGGTAGCCCCGTGACTGGCGTCAACATTGGTGCCGTTAATGCGGGTAGCGTGCGCATCGTACGCTTCCAGGTGGCTGTCAATAGTATTCCATCTGCGCCAGCTCAGGCGGCCTACTCAAATAGTGCTTCGTGGAACTATCAGTTCATTAGCTGCACCGGGCAGCCCACATCAAACGGCAGCGTAACGACGAATGCTGTAGTGACAAACATTGCTCGCCTGGCGATCGGCAAAGCGGTGTCTCCTACCGGTACGGCGACACCTGGCGTCACCACCTTGACTTACACAATTACGATGACCAACGATGGTACTGCGGCGTCTAGTGGCACGACCTTGTCTGATGCAATTCCGGCAGGTACGACCTATGTAGCCGGTAGTACTACGCTCAATGGGGCAGCAGTGGCTGACATCTCTGGAGCTATGCCGTTTTCTACTGCGCAGCCCGTAAACAGCGCTGGGCAAGCAGCAGGAGTGATAGCAGTCGGTGCAACTGCAACCGTGAGTTTCAGAGTCACTGTCAACAGCGATACAACTGCGACTATTGTGAATACAGCAACGGGGGACATCGATGGGGCCGGAGCAGCCCCCTCGCAAACCGCAACGGTTAGCACACCGGTTCAGCCGATAGTCAATCTTAGCGTGATCAAGACCAACAACGCCGGTACCCAGGTGGCTGCGAACCAAACAACTTACCGTATCACCGTCAGTAATGCAGGGCCTTCATCGGCCAACGGATCTGTCTTGCGTGACCCCGCAGTGAGTGGCCTGACTTGCACGGCTATCAATTGCGTTGCAGTGACCGGTGCATCCGCGTGTCCTTCACCTGCGACTGTGACGATTACGAATCTACAAGGGGCAGGAATCGTGTTGCCCACGCTACCAGCCAACTCCAGCCTAGCTTTCGATTTAGTGTGCAATGTAGTCGCTACCGGGCAGTAGCTGAACTCGTAGTTCGGCCTGTGTAAGGTGGTTGTGACGCGACAACCGCCTGCTAGGCTAATGCAACTTCTGCTAACGGTAGCCTAGACCTCTGATGGCCTCATACAGCCATACGCGAATGGTACCCGCAATCCATACGGCTTTGGCATGATGCCAACAACAAGAGGCCCGGAGCACATATGGATTCAAACGACAGCCCTATCGGGCAATTCGCTTATGCGCAAAACAGCAATCGCTTCCTGGCAGTGCCCGAGGGCAACCCGGACAAGCGCTTTTGCGTGGTCGGCGTGCCGTACGACGGTGCAGTCACCAACCGGCCGGGTGCGCGCTTAGGCCCGCAGGCGATTCGCAGCGCAAGTTTCATGCTGTGCGATGGTGAGCATCCGCACTTCGGCGTTTCCCCCGTGGGTGATGTGTGCGACGTGGGCGACATGCGGCTGCCCAACACTTCACTTGCAGCAGCGCGCTTGGCGATCGAGCAGCAAGCCACAGCCCTGATGGCGAAGCATCACTGTGTGTTTTTGGGCGGCGATCATTCCATCACGCTGGCACTGCTGCGAGCCATGCGCAAGCAATATGGCGAGGCACTGGCAATGATCCATTTTGACGCGCACTGCGATACCTGGGCGGATCACTTTGGTGAGCCTTCCGGCCATGGCACGTGGATGTATGAGGCGATTACCGAAGGCTTGGTGGACGCGAAGCGCACGGTACAAATCGGAATTCGCTCAGCAGGTGCGCGCGCTGCGCGCGAGTATGTGAAAGATCAGGGCGGCGCGATCTACACCGCACGGGCGTTGCGTGGGCTCGTGAGCCCGGCACAGCTAGCGCCAGTGATTGATGCCATCCATTCGCGTATCGGCCAGCGGCCGTGCTATCTCACGCTCGACATCGACTGCCTCGATCCTGCCTACGCACCGGGCACTGGCACACCCGAACCTGGCGGCATGAGCTCCGCACAAGTGCTCACGTTGCTGGAGGAGCTGGCACCTCTCAACTTCGTGGGGATGGATTGCAATGAAGTGTCTCCGCCGTATGACCATGCCGAGTTGACGAGCAACGCCGCTGCCACGTTTGT
>CAYSMM010000225.1:0-4445 GCA_964432095.1 uncultured Burkholderiaceae bacterium
ATGTGAGCGCGTAGTTGCCGCGGAAAGTGTTGCAGCCAGCTTTACCACTCAGCGAATTGCCAGTGCCGAAGTTGAGTGTGAGCTCAATCCCGTCGGAGGGTTTGTTGTCGTCGATGGAGGTGACGTTCCAATCGCTGCCGCGTATCACGTCCGCAGTGCTGCCGGCGCAACCTTCATAGCGTTTACCGTTGTACTCGACACGCACGGTTTGTGGCAATGGCAATGCGTTCGCCACAGGCTGGCAGGCTTTGTCGGCTAGTGCCACGCTGATGAGCGCTTTGCCGTCGTCAGCAAGGTAGCCGGTCAGGCGGTTTTGTGTGGTCAGCAGTGCAACGGGTGCCTCGACGGCAGCTGCGCCGTCGCCGGGCGTAAAGCTCAGCAAGCCACGCTCCACCTTCACCTGCTGGCCGCCTGCAAGTGTGGTAGCGAAGCGGTGCTCTTCGAGCCTGGAGAGGACGCATTCGGGCAGGCGTTTGCCTTTGAGCACCAGTGTGCCGCGGTCGGCGCTGCGCCCAGTGAAGTGCGTGGTCTTATCGGCAGTATCTTCAAAGCGAGTGGTGCCGACTTGCCGCATATTGATACTTTCTCCAGCGATCCTGATTTGCATGCTGCCGCCGCTGGCGCTGACGCGGCCGGCTTGTGCGCCGCAGCGCAAGGTGGTGGTAATCTCGTCGGTCAAGGCTTGTAGCATGCGTACCTCGCCGGTGGCGATGTCGCCGGGCTGCGCGGTGACGAGCACTTCTTCACTCACCCATGTGGGTTTACTTTGCAGCAGCGCGGCGGCGCGCAGCACGTAGGCAGTGCCTGCATTCAGGCGCGCGATGGGTACCTTGAGGTCGAACTGCAGTGGGGACGAACGCTCGGCAATCGGCATGCGTTGCTGTGCAACCTGCGTGTTGCTGGCTGATTGCAGGTCACTCAGCTCTACGACGACCACGGTCTCAGGCGGCGGCTTGAGCGCGGGCTCAAACGTCAGGGTACCCGTCACCGCAATATGCGTGGGTGCCTCCTTCACGGGTGGCGCAGGCTGCTGCGTGGCGCAGCCTGCTATGCAAAGAGCTGCAAGGCCATGAAGCAGTGCGCGTTGTTTGGGCGAGTGGATATGAGGTGAGTGATATGCGTCGACTTGCATTTGGAGGTATTGGGTGTGTGCCAAGTTTAGCCTTACTGCAATTGTGAGCCTGGTGTTCTTGATTCTGCAATAAGGCGTGTCAGAACGGGTACAACACTGTTGTGTCGTTGAGATGCAAAGCCCGCTTAAGCAAACCATGCGCAGCAGCCAAGGTTGAACAGCGCTGCTGAGCAGACCAGCGGATCGTGCTCTTTGCTGACCAGCAAAGGCAGGCAGACATTGTCGGTGCCGATCCGCATCCCGCCACTTGGCTGGGTGATTAATCTACCGTGAGGTGAGATAAGGTAGAGTGGGTTAACCGCAGCAACTGCCTTTGCCGCGCTCCTGTATCGGCGGGCATGGCACTGTGCCGTAAGAGCAGTACACGCAACAGTCACCGGGCTTTGGGCTGAGAACTGCGTGGCACTGCTCGCACTCGTAGAACCACTGGCAGGCGTCCGTCGGCATCGTCTCGGTCTTGACATGGCCGCACTCAGGACAGGTCAGCGTCGACTCCAGAATCACCGCTTTCATTTGGCGCCCCCTGCTAGTACGCTGGACGGATAACCTGCTTCTTTGGTGGCGCGTGTGAGTGCATCGACGTTAACCTTCGCATCATCGTATACCACCTTGGCCTCACGTCGATCCAGGTTCACTTCAACCTTGCTGACGCCGGCCACCTTGGTGAGCGCCTTCTTGACCGTGATCGGGCAAGTGGCGCAGTTCATGCCCGGCACGGACAGCGTGATGCTCTGCGTAGCGGCCCAGAGGGGTGAAGTCATCGCGACCAATGCGACCAGAGCAACGAGTTTTTTCATGACAGTTTCCTTTCAGTAAAACCAGTGTGCAATCAGCGGGAACACAAGCGATACTTTGACCAGGATCAGTACGATCCAGAACAACGCTTTGTAGCTGCGGTTGACCTGTGGCAGCGCACAGACCTGCCCAGGCTCACAGGTGGCAACGGGACGCCAGATGCGCCGGTACGCGAAAAACAGAGCCACCAGCGCTGCACCGATGAAATAGGGCTTGTACGGTTCGAGCAAGGTCAGGTTACTGATCCACGCACCGGAGACCCCGAGCGTAATCAACACCAATGGGGCGATGCAGCAGCTGGAGGCAAGGATGGCAGCTAGACCGCCGGTCAACAGTGCTCCGCGCCCACTGCTTGCGTGAGTTTCATTTGGTGAATCTGATTTCATACCTTAAGCTTACTTCCGTACTTAGGTACGGGGTCAAGTCCCATGAATCATGAAACCACGGAAATACTGACCATCGGCATGCTGGCCGAAGCCGCTGGGGTCAATGTAGAAACAATCCGCTTCTATCAGCGCAAGGGTTTGTTGCAGGAGCCCGAACGTCCACTTGGAGGCATCCGCCGCTACGGCCACGCGCATCGGGCTCGTGTGAGCTTTATCAAGTCCGCTCAGCGGCTGGGCTTTAGTCTCGACGAAATCGGGGACCTGCTCAAGCTCGAGGACGGGTCGCATTGCACCGAGGCCCGCGAGCAGGCCGAGCACAAGTTGGCAGACGTGCGCGCAAAGCTTGCTAATCTCCAACGCATTGAGGCAGTCCTGGAAGAACTGGTGCAGCGCTGTTGTGCGGCAAGCGGAGAAGTGCGCTGCCCGATAATCGAGGCACTGCGGGAGACGTGAATATCCAGTCCAGGCCGGTAGCTCTGCGTTCTCCGTCACCGCCTCGTGAGCAGACAAAAACGCAACTTCTGCTCTCAAACCCGGGAAAACAGTGGCTTGCGCACTTGGACGGTCAAGAGACCAACAGAGAACGGAGAGAGAAAACCAGCGATGTCGAGGCCAAAAAGTGGGCGTCCTGGCAAGAAAGTAGCCCAACGGATAAGGGTTAGGTTTTGGATAAATGGTGGCGGTATACAGAACTGAACCTAAACCCGATACTGTTCAATTAGTGAAGTGTCGAGGTGGATCTGTCGTGGTGCAATTTCATGGCAAGAACCAAAGTAACGTTAGGTACCGGAGCGATTGAACGTTTATTAATTAAGGTTTTATGCGTTGCGAAAGAACACATCAAGCACGTGGAAACGTGATTCTTACTTCGAGCCCACCGCCGTCTCGCGGCGTAAACGTTAGCACGGCGTTGTGAAGATTCGCGATTCGCTCGACAATTGCGAGGCCAAGCCCTGTGCCCGCAATGCCGCCACGCGATTCGTTCAAGCGTGCAAATGGTTTGCGCAAACGCTCGAAATCAGTGGAGTGAAGTAAGGCACCGCGGTCGCGCACAGTGAGCGAAGCAGACGGCGTTTGCTCGACATTGATCTCGATGTCTCCACTCGAATACTTGCGTGAGTTTTCGATCAAGTTCGTAAGCGCACGCATGAGCGCTTGCGGCCGCGCGCGTACGCGAGCGCCACGCGAACCCGAAAGCGAAATCGAAAAGCTTCGTGCATCGCTGGGCTTCTCGTTCATCGCTTCATAGGTCACGACACATTCGCGTGCGATTTCGAAGAGATCGGCTTCGACGATCGCTTCGTTGCGCTCGTTTCTCGCGAAATCAAGGAATTGCGAAAGCGCGCTGTCTAGTTCGCGCAGATTTGCATCCATAAGGTTGCGGGCGGCGGGATCGATTTTTTCGCCCTCTATCTCGAGTGCGAGGCGTAGCCGTGTCACCGGTGTGCGCAAATCGTGCGAAACACCCGCGAGCATCAAACGGCGATCTCTTTCGATTGAATCGATATCGCGCGCCATTCGATTAAACGCTTCGCTCACAGTAGCAATTTCGCGCACACCATGCGATTCAAGTGCGGGCGGTCGATCGCCGCGCCCCATCGCTTCGGCAAATGCTTGCAATTGCGTGAGCGGTCGATTGATCGAGCGGTGAATCAATACCCCACCAATCGCAGCAAGTACGAGCGAGATCAGCAGTGGCAATTGCCACGCCGCTGCCGCATCCACGCGAAGCTTGTCGAGCCGCACAACTACCCAAAACGATTCGCCGTTCACGATCATCGAAACCCACAACGCTAGCACGGGCGTCTGCTGCAAGATGATGCTCTCGCCTGCCGGTAACCGCTCTTGCAGTTCGCGTACGAAAAGTCGTATCAAGGGCTGCTCTGCGAGCCCCGCTGTGATTTGTGCGGGACGATCACGAGTCAAACGTAAATCGGCATTAACGTCGTTCGATCTCAAGAAGAGATCGCGTTCTGAGGATGGTAAGGTTGAAAGCGCCCGTCGAACATTATCTAGATAAGTCAGTGTAATGTCCTGAGCGAAATCAATGCGCGGCCGCTGCACAAACGCATAAAACGCAATTGATAACACAATTTGAGACAGCGTTAGCAACAGTGCGATCATGAGCGCAC
>CAYSMM010000226.1:0-4440 GCA_964432095.1 uncultured Burkholderiaceae bacterium
TTCAAGCGCTCATGGTCACGGCTTGCGAGATGCCTACGCGGCCGATGTGCGGCTTGGACTGTCCCTCACCGGCATGCTGGGCAAGCAATGGGGCTACTTTGCCGACCTCGAGGCCAGCCGCAACTTTGGCGTGCTAAAAGACACCTCACTCATCCCCGGCCGCAGTGTCGGCAGCGCCTCCATCGGCCTGACGTACCGTTTTCAGTAGTTAATCCTCAAGAGGCCCGCGCCAGCGTAGGCTGTGGTGGCACAAAGCTGAGCTGAGTGCTAAAGTATCGCTATGGCCCTTCCAGACCGGCCGTGCAGGCGCTAGCAGTCTGCAGATCGCAATCCGCTAATCGGGAAACCCGTGTCGCGGAAGGTTGATTGACCAGCTTCAATGCCGAGAGAAACGGCAGAAAGGTGAGCGAAAATGACGACGCAAGCATCGCAGATGCAGGCGTTCCGTTCGAACTCGTATTTGTTCGGCGGCAATGCCCCGTACGTCGAGGAGCTTTACGAAGCCTACCTCGATAATCCCGGCTCCGTGCCCGATAACTGGCGCGCTTATTTCGACGCATTGGCGCAAGTGCCAGCGTCTGATGGGTCGCATGCGCGTGACGTTGCGCACTTGCCCATCATCAACACTTTCGTTGAGCGCGCCAAGAGCAGCAGCGCTACGCGTGCTGCGAGCACGGCCGACAGCGCGGTAGCTGCCAAGCAGGTGCATGTTCAGTCGCTGATTGCGGCGTACCGCTTCCTGGGCAGCCGCTGGGCCGACCTTGACCCACTCAAGCGACAGGAACGCCAGGCGATTCCGGAACTGGAGCCCGGCTTCTATGGCCTGACCGATGCCGACATGGACATCACCTTCAGCGCCACGAATACTTACTTTACCTCGGCGCAGAACATGAAGCTGCGCGAGATTCTGCAGGCATTACGCGAGACGTATTGCGGCACGATTGGCGCAGAGTTCATGCACATCACCGACCCGGCGCAAAAGCGCTGGTGGCAAGAGCGGCTGGAGTCAACACGCGCCAAGCCGAACTATGGCGCAGAAAAACGCAAACACATTCTCGAGCGTCTCACAGCGGCCGAGGGCCTGGAGCGCTACCTCGCCACCAAGTACGTAGGCCAGAAGCGCTTCTCGCTCGAAGGAGGCGAAAGCTTCATCGCCAGCATGGACGAGGTGATTCAACAGGCCGGTGCCAAGGGCGTGCAAGAGGTTGTCATTGGCATGGCGCATCGTGGCCGCCTGAACGTACTCGTCAACACGCTGGGCAAGATGCCCAAGGATTTGTTTGCCGAGTTTGAGGGCAAGAAAGCCAGCGAACTCCCCGCGGGTGACGTGAAGTATCACCAGGGTTTCTCCAGCGACATCTCCACGCCCGGCGGACCTGTGCACTTGTCGCTGGCGTTCAATCCTTCTCATCTCGAAATCGTCAACCCAGTGGTTGAGGGCTCGGTGCGCGCGCGCATGGACAGGCGCGGGGACAAGAAGGGCGACCAGGTGCTGCCTGTGCTGGTGCATGGTGACGCGGCATTCGCCGGTCAGGGCGTAGTGATGGAAACGCTCGCGCTGGCCGAGACGCGCGGCTACTACACCGGTGGCACGCTGCACATCGTCATCAACAATCAGATTGGTTTTACGACCAGTGACCCACGTGACAGCCGCTCCACGCTGTATTGCAGTGATGTGGTGAAGATGATCGAGGCACCGGTGCTGCATGTGAATGGTGACGACCCCGATGCGGTGGTGTACGCCACGCAACTGGCTACTGAGTTCCGCATGCAGTTCAATAAAGACGTGGTGGTCGACATCATCTGCTTCCGCAAGCTCGGCCACAACGAGCAGGACACGCCCGCAGTGACGCAGCCGCTGATGTACAAGAAAATTGCGCAGCACCCTGGCACGCGTAAGCTGTTTGCCGACAAACTCTCCGCGCAAGGCGTGACCGACGCCGCCTATGGCGACGAGTTGGTGAAGAAATTTCGCGCCGCAATGGATGAGGGCCGGCACACCAGCGACCCCGTGCTCTCCAACTACAAGAGCAAGTACGCGGTGGACTGGATGCCCTTCCTCGGCAAGAAGTGGACGGATAGCGCCGATACGGCTGTGCCGATGGCCGAGCTCAAGCGCTTGTCCGAGCGCATCACCACGATTCCGGCCAACTTCACGCCGCATCCGCTGGTGAAGAAGGTGATTGAAGATCGCGCGACCATGGGCAAGGGCGAGATGCTGCTGGATTGGGGTATGGGCGAGCACCTGGCGTTCGCATCGCTTGTGGCCAGCGGCTATGGTGTGCGTTTGTCGGGTGAGGACTGCGGACGTGGCACGTTTGTGCACCGTCATGCGGTGCTGCACGACCAAAACCGCGAGCGCTGGGACGAAGGCACCTATGTTCCGCTTCAAAACGTGAGTGATGGGCAGGCGCCGTTTGTGGTGATCGACTCGATTTTGTCAGAGGAGGCCGTACTGGGGTTTGAGTATGGCTACGCCAGTGCCGAGCCCAACACGCTGACGATCTGGGAGGCCCAGTTCGGCGACTTCGCCAATGGCGCGCAGGTGGTGATCGACCAGTTCATCGCCTCGGGCGAGGTGAAGTGGGGCCGCGTCAACGGTCTAACACTGATGCTGCCTCACGGGTATGAGGGGCAGGGGCCGGAGCACAGCTCTGCACGACTCGAGCGATTCTTGCAATTGTGCGCCGACACGAACATGCAAGTGGTGCAGCCAACGACGCCGGCGCAAATCTTCCATTTACTACGCCGTCAGATGATCCGCCTGTTCCGCAAGCCGCTGGTCATCATGACGCCTAAGTCACTGCTGCGCCATGCTGAGGCCAAGAGTGCGTTGTCCGAGCTGGCCAAGGGCAGCTTCCATACCGTGCTGCCGGAGATCGATGAGCACAAGGCCGATAAGGTCAAGCGCCTGTTGGTCTGCACAGGCCGTGTGTACTACGACTTACTGGCCGAGCGCCGTGCATCCAAGAGGGACGATGTGGCGATCGTGCGTATCGAGCAGTTGTACCCGTTCCCGCACAAGGCGTTTGCGGCTGAACTGGCGAAATATCCCAATGTGGCCGAAGTGGTGTGGGTGCAGGACGAGCCGCAGAACCAGGGCGCATGGTTCTTCATTCAGCACCACATTCACGAGAACATGAGCGAAGGTCAAAAGCTGGGTTATGCAGGCCGAGCGGCCAGCGCATCACCCGCGGTGGGCTATGCGTCCAAACACAGCGAGCAGCAAAAAGAGCTGATTGCAGCCGCGTTTGGGAAACTCAAAGGCTTTGTGCTGACGAAGTAAGAACAGCTAAGGAAAAAAACAATGGCATTGGTAGAAGTCAAAGTTCCACAACTGTCCGAATCGGTTGCCGAGGCAACCCTGTTGCAGTGGAAGAAAAAGCCCGGCGACGCCGTGGCGCAAGACGAAATCCTGATCGAGATCGAAACAGACAAAGTGGTGCTGGAAGTTCCAGCGCCGTCCGCTGGGGTGCTGTCAACGCTCGTCAAGGGCGATGGGGCTACAGTGGTTAGCGATGAGGTGATCGCAAAAATCGACAGTGAAGCTAAGGCCGGCACAGCAGCACCCGCTGCGGTGGCAGCTGCACCCGCGCCTGCCCCTGCCTCTGCAGTTGCATCCGCAGGGGGCAGCAGCAAGGCGGGCGTGGCCATGCCTGCCGCCGCCAAGATCATGGCTGACGCTCATCTGAGCGCCGCTCAGGTGGCTGGCACAGGCAAGGACGGGAGAATCACCAAAGGCGATGTACTCGGCGTACTATCAGCTCCTGTTCAATCTGTAGCATCCAGTAACGTGCAAATACTCACTGGAGTTCAAGTTAAAGCGTTGCCACAGGTTGCCGCACCCGTCATGACTGAGTTGGGTGAGCGGCCCGAGCAGCGTGTGCCCATGAGCCGCCTGCGCGCACGCGTGGCCGAGCGTTTGCTGCAGTCGCAAGCCACCAATGCGATTCTCACCACGTTCAACGAGGTGAACATGCAGCCGGTGATGGACCTGCGCAAGAAGTATCAGGAGAAGTTCGAGAAGGAGCATGGCGTCAAGCTCGGCTTCATGAGTTTCTTCGTGAAGGCTGCCGTTGCTGCGCTGAAAAAGTATCCGGTGCTCAATGCCAGCGTCGATGGCAACGACATCGTCTATCACGGTTACTTCGACATCGGCATCGCTGTTGGCTCACCGCGCGGGCTGGTGGTGCCTATCATCCGCAACGCCGATCAACTGACGATGGCCGAGATCGAGAAGAAGATTGCCGAGTTCGGACAGAAAGCCAAGGACGGCAAGCTGTCTATCGAGGAACTGTCGGGCGGCACATTCTCCATCAGCAATGGCGGCGTGTTCGGCTCGATGCTGTCCACGCCGATCATCAACCCGCCGCAGTCGGCGATCCTCGGCATGCACGCGATCACCAAGCGGGCCGTCGTCGTGGAGGACCAGGTCACGGT
>CAYSMM010000227.1:0-4436 GCA_964432095.1 uncultured Burkholderiaceae bacterium
TAGACCATCTTGCGAGCGGCCGCGGCCGCTCGGCGCGTACCGCCACGCAAAGCGCAGCAGCACGTGAGCTGGGCCTACTGCCGCCGCCGCTCGACCGTGATCGGCGAAATCTCCACGCGGCGGTTGGGCTCCAGACAGGCAATCAGCGCCTGACGGTTGCGGTCTTTGCACTCCTTCACCGGTTGCGTGGCGCCCTTACCTTCGGCCTTCAACTGCGACGCATCTACGCCTTTGCTCACCAAGTACTGCTTCACCGCGTCGGCGCGGCGCTGTGACAGACGCTGGTTGTAGGCAGCTGAGCCCAGCCGGTCGGTGTGGCCGGTGATCACGACGCCGCTGATGCCGGGGTTGGCCGCGAGCGCCTGCGCAAAGGTGTCGAGCTCAGGCACCGGCAGCTGCAGTTGCGCGCTGTCAAAGCCAAACAACTTGCCGGCCTGGTGTGTCACTTTCTCCGGTGGTGGGGGTGGTGGCGGTGCTGGTGGCGGCGGTGGTGGAGGCGGTGGCGCCGGCGGCGCAACCTGTGCCACGGGCGCAGGCGGTGGTGGAGGGGGTGGCGGTGGGGCCGGTTTGTCGAACACCCACACCAGGCCGATGTTGAGATAGTTGTTGTCGCTCTTGCGAATGCCAAAGCGCTCTTGCCCGCTGTCACGCAAGAAACCACGCACTCGGCGCACATCGGCTTGCAGCCCCACGGTGTCGGACAGCATCCACTGTGCACCGATGCCGGCGTTGATGTAGGGTGACGTTTTGCTGACGCTGGCGGCCGCAAAGCGCTCCTGATCGCGCTACGCACCCAGGCCCAACAGCACAAACGGCTTGAATTTGCCGTCGTTCATGTACAGCAAACCGTCTGCGCCCAGCAGCGTCTGCCGGTACTGCGCGCTGCCCTTTTTGGAGCGCGCATAGTTGGCGCCGAACTGCACGTCCAGCAAAGGTGCGGCGGAGTAGCCGAGCTTGAGCCCCGCGCCTGTACCACGCTTGGTAGAAAGCCAATCGCTGTCGGGGTCCAGTCCTGAGGCTTGCGGCACGAGATACCAGGATTGTGGTTTGATCTGTGCGTGCACGCCATGTGCGGCCGCCATTGCGCACACAGCGGCCAGCGCAAGGCATAGCTCCGTATTGCGATGTTTAAGGAGCGGCGTGCTGTACCCAGAGTTGCGGTTGCATGTCCTCATCGATGACTCCTGTCATGGTTGTCACCACACCGTACTGCGGCCGCCCGCAACACTCAAGCCGAACGGGGAACATGCCGATGCACAACCGCAAGATTTTGCATCGCTATACGTCAATGTCTTGCAGTACATGTGCTCATGTACGCGCCGTGCGCGCTCTCGGGCACACGAGGTTGCGGCGCTTACACGCCGCAACTTTCCCGTTCTGCAATGACTACGCGGCTTTGTAGAACGCGTAATCGGCCTGGTACTTCACCACCCGGCGCTGCCCGCTCGTTTGCGCATTGCACGCATCGCTGGGCGCAACGCCGCCCACGGTGTTGTGGCGCTGAATGTAGGTGACGCCCTGCATCCAGCCCTGTCCTGTGGCCGGACCGGCCTGCACTAGCTGAAGCGGAATATTGCCAGGCTGCGCGGGCGACACCGCAAGCTGTTTGCCGCTCACACGGCTGCCGTCGTTGTGCTCCCAGGTGGGGCCGGCGTAGTACTTGCCCGCAACCTTTTTGCCACTGTCGTACAAGGTCGCCACGGGCGCAACGAAGACCCACTCAAAAGCATCAGCAACCCCAGCCTTTGCGCGGCATTCATTGGTGATCTCGCCGATGCCGGTGGTGTTCATCACGAACTTGTGGCCCGCAGGTGGGGTGACAGCGGCAGGCAGTTGCGGAGCAGGTTGCGAAGCGGCTGGCGCGACCGCTGCAGCCGCGGTGGGCGCGGGCACTGAGGATGCACATGCGCCCAGCAAGCCTGCCGCGGACAGCATCGTGACCCACGCGGCGGGCAGAGTACGAGTGTTCATCTGTATCTCCTTGAATTGAGCCGGTCAAAGCGCCAGCGTGTGCGTGATACGCATAGGCTGCTGCACCAGATTCAGCCGCGTTGCAACGCCAGCAGGCTGTAGCGCAATGTGCGACGATGCAGGCGGAAATCAAACCCATCACAACCTACACAGCAAAAGGACAACCCATGCCGCAACCCGCCACGATTTACAACATGACGATTCCCGCAATGGTGCGCGGGCTCAACAATCTCAGCGCCATTCTTGACAAAGGCATTGCGTTTGCCGAAGGCAAGAAGGTCGACACCAAGGTGCTGGCCGCTGACCGCTTGATTGCCGACATGTTCCCGCTATCACGCCAGGTGCAGGTGGCCTGCGACTTCGCCAAGGGTGCAGCAGCGCGGCTGTCAGGCGTAGAGGTGCCCAAGTTTGAGGACACCGAGGCCACGCTGCCCGAGCTGAAAGAGCGCATCGCCAAGACACTGGCCTTCATCAACAGCCTGCCCGAGGATGGCTATGCGGGCGCCGACACGCGCATGATCACGCTGAAGATTGCCGGCCAGGACACTGAGATGGACGGTATCACGTATGTGACCACGGTTGTTCTGCCAAACTTCTACTTTCATTTCACAACCGCCTACAACCTGTTACGCAAAAACGGCGTAGAAATCGGCAAGGGCGATTTCATCGGTCGCCGCTAGCGCATGCCCGGCCGTTATGTCGTGAAGCGGCTGCCACACGCACGCAGCCGTGTTTTCATTCACGACACAGGAGGACGGCAAATGTTCAATCGACTCACCCTCAGCGTGTGCTGTATCGCCATCGGTGCAAGCAGTTTGCCCGGTTGCGCCAATATGACTGAGACGCAAAAGGGCACCACAGTGGGCGCCGGTGCGGGCGCTATCGTCGGCGCGGTGATTGGCCGTGCCACTGCAGGCGGCGACAAAAGTAAGAGCACCGGTACGGGCGCGGCCGTAGGTGCTGCGGTAGGCGCGGGCGTGGGCTACCTGTGGAGCAAGAAGATGCAGGAGCAAAAGCAGGCGATGGAGCAGGCCACGCAAGGCACTGGCGTGGCCGTGACGCAGACGCCCGACAACCGGCT
This sequence comes from uncultured Burkholderiaceae bacterium, assembly GCA_964432095.1. Taxonomy (GTDB): domain Bacteria; phylum Pseudomonadota; class Gammaproteobacteria; order Burkholderiales; family Burkholderiaceae_C; genus CAYSMM01. The sequence continues at coordinate 3,053 of CAYSMM010000227.1, forward strand.
GAAACTCGAGGTGCCGAGCGACGTGTCGTTTGACGTCGGCCGCAGCGACATCAAACCCAACTTTGCGCCGGTGCTCGACAAGTTCGCCGCCAGTTTGCGCGAGCATCCCGCCACCACGGTCAACATCGTCGGCCACACCGATAACACCGGCAGCGATCAAATCAACAACCCGCTATCGGTGAACCGCGCCATCAGCACACGCGATTACCTCACCGCGCGCGGTGTGTCGGCCAACCGTATTGCCGTGGACGGACGCGGCGAGCGCGAGCCGATCGCCGACAACGCCAGCGCCGATGGCCGCGCCAAGAACCGCCGCGTAGAGATCTTCGTCGGCGAGCCGCAGCAGGTGTCGCAGGCGCAGCCGCGTTAGGCTCGCGGGCTCCAGCGCTCGCGTGGAGGTGGGGCGACGGGCTCCGCTGGGGCGGGCCCCGGCGGTAGCGGGTCGAGCGAGGCTGGCATGCTGACGCCGGCACGCTCCAGCGCCGAGCCGGGCATGTATTGCGAGATGTACATCGCGTCTTCGGTATAGCCATGCAGCATGCCGCGGTAAGCCCAGAGCATTTGTTCAACGCTGGGGTCGGAACTGGCCTCACCGCTGGCACCCGAGTTGCCAGGAATCATCCACGGCATGCCACAGGCGATTGCGAGGCGCTTGTAAAGCTCCCACATCGGAATCATCAAAACCATCGCCGGCACACCCGCACCGCCAACGACTGTGGACAAAGAGCCCAGAATGGCGTCGGCAGCCTCATCCAGCAGTGAGGTGCGGCCGCCAGCCCCCCGGCCCACACGGCCTGCGCCAGAGTACGAGTCATAACTTGCCTCTGGGCCCAACTCGTACTCAGGGCCACCACAGGCGCTGCTGGCTGCGTTCCAGCCGGCCAACGCCAGCTCCATGAGCGTGCGCCCGATGGTGTAGCCGCCCCTGTGAGGATTGAGCGCCATGCCGCCGCAGCAAAATGTGTAGTACCGCGCGAACCAATAGTGGTCGGCGTTGCCCAGCTCGTTGACACGGCTCCAACTGGCGCTGCTGCCCGCTGCGGGCGGCGTGTCGCGCAATACTCGCAGCAGGCCCGATGCGTACTCACACCATAGATAGTGATTGGACGATTCCGTGCCCGGCGGCAAGTTGCGTGTGGCGCGCGGTCGACCATTCGATCCATTGCTCGGTTGTTGGCATGCGGTTCTCCCCTCGCAGTCTTTGAAGAGTAGCTGCAGACGGGTCGGATAACCATCCCGTACCTTGCACCCCCAGAATCAGGGAGAGCGGCCCCGAACCGCGACAGGCATGAGGCGCTGAGATCGGTGGGCAGGTCAGGCTATATGCATGGGCAATATAAATTCAAATACTGTATTGAGTAACATGCCATTTCTGGTATTCTTT
>CAYSMM010000228.1:0-4426 GCA_964432095.1 uncultured Burkholderiaceae bacterium
AGTGACATCGAGCAGGGCGTCTACCAACTCAACCAGCCAGGCCAGCTTGCTCTGGAGCAAATCAAGGCCGAGTGGAAGCGCAAGGTCAAGGAGTTGGAGGTCAAGGCCTCGAACCTGGCTGCAGAGGCGGCGGCGAAAGCTGCAGAGATGGCGTTACAAGCCATCGTCCAATCGGCCAAGAACACGCTGCGGCAGTTCTTCCGGCCGGGGAGGCTGTAGCTGTGGGCGTTGACGTGGAAAAGGCCAGAAAGGTTGCCCCTTTTTTGATGATTGTGAGCATGGCCTTGGCTGCGCTAAGCGTATTCGTCTTCATCGACAGAGCTTGGATCCCGCTCATGGCCATACTCGATTATCAGCCTAGCTTACGAGTCACTTCAGGTGCATTTGTGGCACCACTTGCAGCCTTATTATTTCTTGTATTGTTTGCCTTGGCTCTCGCGCGGCTGTTGCGCGCATCTGCATATGCAGATAAAGCTGAGGTTCCATTAGTGTGGTTGTGCATCGCGACCCTCATCGCCGTTCCCGTTGTCAGCATAGGCGGCTCGCTGCTGCAGCACGGGCTACTGCCAAAGTACGGCTATCACTATTGCAACTTGTTGAGCGGTAACCCCACGGTGTGGTTCAATGATTGGGTGAAGAACCCCGAGTGGTGCGTGCGAGGCAAGACGCACGAATGGGTGCGCGAGCAGGCCGCCAAAGCTCAGAACAACTCCGCAAATTAGCGTTGCAGTGATGGTGTGGATAGCAAGGCATAGACTCTATGGCCAGTGCGCACGGCACGTGATGCGGCAGTTCTTCCGCCCCGGGAGGCTGTAGCAGTGGGCTTCGATACAGAACGCGCTAAGCGCATGGCACCTATTGGTATCGCCATAGGCTTGGCAGTGATTGCCTTATCAGGCTTTATTTTTAAGGTGAGAGGATGGGATCCTTTGCTAGAGCTTCTCGCCGGAGAGGCAAGCTTCAGGATTACATCAGTAGCTTTTGCTGCCCCATTGATAGCCACTTTTTTCTTTTTCTTTTTTCTACTGGCTATTACACGGATGTTTAGAGCCCATGCCGTAGCAGCCAAGCTGGAAGTGACGCTGGCTAGGGTTGGCATCATCACGCTCATCGCTCTTCCAGTGTTCAGCATTAGCGGCTCGCTGCTGCAGCACGGGCTACTGCCAAAGTACGGCTATCACTATTGCAACTTGTTGAGCGGTAACCCCACGGTGTGGTTCAATGATTGGGTGAAGAACCCCGAGTGGTGCGTGCGAGGCAAGACGCACGAATGGGTGCGCGAGCAGGCCGCCAAAGCTCAGAACAACTCCGCAAATTAGCGTTGCAGTGATGGTGTGGATAGCAAGGCATAGACTCTATGGCCAGTGCGCACGGCACGTGATGCGGCAGTTCTTCCGCCCCGGGAGGCTGTAGCAGTGGGCTTGGATCTGGACCGCGCGCAAAGGTTGGCCCCATTGGGTATGTTGATGAGGGCAGCGATGATTACTGCGTCCGTGTTTGTTGCCTTCGATGGGGCTTGGAAGCCGTTACTTGCAATTTGGACGGGAGAACCAAGCATTAGGATCTCTTCGGCTGCATTCATTGCAATACTTGGTGTCCTGCTCTCAGTAACTTTTTTTGCTCTGGTGGTTGCGCGTTGGCTGCGAGCAGATGCTCTAGCAGTCAAAGTCGAAGTACCACTGGCCTGGTTGAGCATCGTAACGATCATCTCTGTTCCTTTGTTCAGCATTGGCGGCTCGCTGCTGCAGCACGGGCTGCTGCCCAGGTATGGATACCATTACTGCAACCTTTTGAGCGGCAATCCCACGGTATGGTTCAATGATTGGGTGAAGAACCCCGAGTGGTGCGTGCGAGGCAAGACGCACGAATGGGTGCGCGAGCAGGCCGCCAAAGCTCAGAACAACTCCACAGACTAACATTGCCCAAAACTAATGCAACGATTCTGCAAAGTGCTGCGCTGCGTAATACTCGCTAAATATTAAGAACGGAGCGAACGAGATGTCGAACCCGGCCAAACAAGCCAATCCAACCAAAGGAGTCAAGCGATTCACGGTAGAAGACCTGTGGAAGTGCGAGCGCGTGGGAGCGCCTTCACTTTCACCGGACGGCGCACAGGCAGTGTGTGCCGTTACGCGCTACAGCATGGACGATAACAAGGCCTACAGCTCGCTATGGCTGGTGTCCACGTTAGGTGGCCAGCCGCGCATGCTCACCAGTTGCGGCGAGAAGGACGGCGAACCGCAATGGAGCCCTCTAGGTGATTTGATCGCGTTCGTGGCCAAGCGCGAGCAAGAGGGCAAGAAGGACGAAGCGCCGCAGCTTTACGTGATCGCACCCGATGGCGGGGAGGCGCGACGCGTGACCCACGTTCCCACCGGCGTGAGCGGCATCAAATGGTTTGCAGACGGCAAGCGCATCGCTTTCATCTCGTGGGTGTGGCCCGACTTAAAGGGCGATAAGGCGCAGGCGAGCAAGCACAAGGCGTTCAAGGAGCGCAAGGAGACCGCCTACATCACCGAGGAAAACTGGTTCCGCTACTGGGACTCCAATCTTCCCATGGGCCGCGTGGCACACCTGCACGTGGTGGACGTGAAAAGCGGCAAGGTGCAGGATTTGTTCGAGGGCACAGATTACGAATTCACGCGTGGCGAGCCCAGCGCTGCAAGCTACGACATCTCGCCCGATGACAAGCACATTGTGTTTGCGCACAGCCCCGAGAAGAAAAAGCGCATTCTCGATTGCTACGCGCTCACGCAGGTGGACGTGAAGTCGCGCAAATTCAAGCGGCTGGCGATAGACAAAACGTGGGACATGGGGTCGCCACGCTACAGCCATGCCGGTGACCGTATTGCATTCGCGGCATCGAATGCCGGCAAGCGCCACACCGCGCCAGCACATCTTGCGATGCTTGACCTCAACACGGGCAAGTGGCAGGTGCTGAGCGCGAGGTGGGACCGTGAAGTTGGTTCAGCATTGAAATGGGCCACCGACGACAGCGCGGTTTATTTCACTGCGGAAGATAACGCACGCTGCCATCTTTGGCGCTTCGATCTCGCCAAACGCGTGCCCAGCGTGGCAGCGCAAGGCGGCTGGACGCAGAGCTTCGACGTTGCTGGCGACACGGTGGTCTATGCACAAGACAGTATGCTGCATCCTGCAAGGCTGTATGTGCAGCAAGGCACTGATACTGCAAAGCGTATCGAACACTTCAATGACGCTCTACTCAAGCCGTTTGAGTTTGGCCGCTACGAAAGCGTGACGTATAAGGGCGCTAACAATGCACCCACGCAAATGTGGGTGGTGTATCCGCCCAATTTCGACCCCAAGAAAAAGTACCCACTTTTACACAGCATTCACGGCGGACCGCACACGGCCAGTGGCGACACCTGGCATTACCGCTGGAACAACCAGGTGTTTGCCGGTGGCAACGGCACGCAAGACTTTGTGGTGGTGTGCATCAACTACCACGGCTCAACGAGCTTTGGGTTCGAGTTCAAGGACAGCATCACGCATCAATGGGGTAAGCTGGAGCTGCAGGACGCCGAGCGCGCCACCGACGAGATGCTCAAGAAGCCCTTCATCGACAAAGAGCGCGTGTTTGCTAGCGGTGGCAGCTACGGCGGCTACATGGTGGCGTGGATGAACGGCCATGCCAAGCCCGGCCGCTACAAAGCCTATGTGTGCCATGCAGGCTGCTACGACTGGGTGAGCATGTTTGCCAGCGACGGCGCGGAGTGGTTCAAGAAGGAACTCGGTGCCTGGTACTGGGACGACATGGCCAAGGTGCATGCACAAAGCCCGCACGCGCGGGCCAGGCACTTCTCCACGCCCACACTGGTGATTCATGGACAGCTCGACTACCGCGTGCCCGATGCGCAAGGCTTGCAGTACTACAACACCCTGAAGGCGCAGGATATCGACGCGCGGCTGGTGTGGTTCCCGGACGAGAACCATTGGGTTTTGAAGCCGCGTAACTCAAGGCTTTGGTATCAAGAGTTTTTTGCGTGGCTCAAGCGCCATGACCCTGCCAGCAAGCGCAAGAAGGCATAAGTAGGGATGACAGTCCAGGCATTGCCCGGCCCTCGTCACGATACGGAGCACCAAAGCGAATCATCAATCACCGCTCTGTACGTGACGGCCGCAACAGCACCAGCAGCGCACCGGCGCCCCCATGTGCGGGGCTGGCCTGGCAAAATGCAATCACCTCGCTTTTCTGAGCCAGCCAGCGCTTGGCCTTGGTCTTGAGCACGGGCGCCTTACCCTCTGATCCCAAACCCTTGCCGTGCACCACGCGCACACAGCGCTGGCCGAGTTTCACCGCGTCGCGGATGAATTCTGCTAGAGCGATGCGTGCTTCGTCGCTGCGCAAACCGTGCAGGTCGATCTGCGACTGAATGCTCCACTCGCCGCGGCGCAGCTTGCGCAG
>CAYSMM010000229.1:0-4426 GCA_964432095.1 uncultured Burkholderiaceae bacterium
TAGCCGCACCTCTGCGGCAATGGCATCGCTGGTGCTGAGCCAGGTGATGACACCCTTGACTTTGTAGTTGGCGCTGCCCGGGGTGCCGCTTTTGCTGTCGGGCATCACCTCGGCGTGTACGGTGTTCACGCGACCGTCAGCCCCTTTCTCAAAGCCAGTGCACTGCACCACGTAGCCATACTTCAGGCGCACCGGGTTGCCCACATACAGGCGGTGGTAGCCTTTTTCAGGTTGCTCTTGAAAGTCTTCGCGGTCTATCCACAGTTCACGCGTGAAGGCAAAGCTGCGGGTGCCCAGCTCGGGCTGGTGCGGGTGTATCGGCGCGCTACAGGGCTCGGCCTTACCAGCTGGCCAGTTGGTGATGATGAGTCGAATGGGGTCGAGCACCGCCATGGCGCGCGGCGCTTTGGCGTCGAGGTCTTCACGCACGCAACCTTCCAGTACGCTGTAGTCGATCCAGCTATTGCTTTTGCTCGCACCCGTGCGTTCGGCCATCAGTTGAATGCTTTCGGGCGTGTAGCCGCGGCGGCGCAAGCCCTCAACGGTGGGCATACGCGGATCGTCCCAGCCATCGACATGCATTTCGTCGACCAGTTGTTTGAGCTTGCGTTTGCTGGTGATGATGTAAGTGAGGTTGAGCCGCGCGAACTCGTACTGATGTGGCAGCGGGCGCGAAAGCAGTCCGCCATCGGCAAGCCGCGCGAGCAGCCAGTCGTAAAACGGGCGTTGATCTTCAAACTCCAGCGTGCAGATGCTGTGCGTGATTTGCTCCAGCGCGTCCTCGATCGGATGCGCATAGGTGTACATCGGGTACACGCACCAGTCGCTGCCAGTGCGGTGATGCTCGGCGTGCTTGATGCGGTAGATCACCGGATCGCGCAGGTTGATGTTGGGCGAGGCCATGTCGATCTTCGCGCGCAGCACCAGGCTGCCGTCGGCATGCTTGCCGGCGCGCATCTCGCTAAACAATCGCAGCGACTCCTCGACAGGACGGTTGCGCCAGGGTGAATCGGTACCGGGTTCAGTGAGCGTGCCGCGCGTTTCGCGAATTTGCTCAGCGTTTTGCGCGTCAACATACGCATGGCCGCTGGTAATCAGGTAGCAAGCGGCCTCATACATGAAGCCGAAGTAGTCGCTTGCGTGAAACAGGTGGTTTGTTCCGTTGTCGTTCCAGTCGAAGCCCAGCCAACGCACCGAACTCATGATGCTGTCCACGAACTCCTGCTCTTCTTTCTCGGGGTTCGTATCGTCAAAGCGCAAGTGGCAAACGCCGCCATAGTCTCGCGCCAGGCCGAAGTTCAGGCAGATGCTTTTGGCGTGGCCGATGTGCAAATAACCATTGGGCTCTGGCGGGAAACGGGTGCGGATTTTCGCCGTATCCGCAGGTGCCAGTGCGTGATGCTTCGCATCTCCTGGGCTGCCTGCCCAGCGACGCTGTGCGTAGGTGCCTTGCTGCAAGTCACGCTCGATGATGTTGCGCAAGAAGTGAGTGGGCTTGTCGGCGGGCGGGGAAGATGCGGTCATACGATGTAAAGAATTGCGCAGCCTGTAACGGCGTTGTGATTGCAAAGATTCTAAACGGCGTTGCCGCCGCGGCGGTGTCCCCGGCATAGCTGCCGTTAGCGAGGGCCGAATGGGGCATGATTGACAGTACTCATATTACTAATAACCATTCACTGCTTATCCATAAAGCAGATAAAGCTATACACAATTAACAGTATCAGCATGATGCGAACCACTGTGGAATGAGGTCGCTGCTACCCGCGGTGCCCGCCGCTCGCACAGCATTACGCGCTCTCAAGCATGCGGGCGTCAAAGCATGCTCCCGCGAGCCGGCCCACACCTTGATTCACCGGCCTGTCATACATACGGTTCATGCTCCAGCCATCTCATGAAGGAGCGGTGATGAAAAGTAAGGCGAAGCGGATTCAACTTTTGCGTGCACCTATTGCAGCAGTGATTGCTCTCACAACGGGATTTGCGCTGAGCACAAACGTAGCAACAGCCAGCGAGCGTGGCGCAGCGCGTTATGCACGCCTGCAGCCGGCCAACACAGCGAGCATTCCGATTGTGATTGCGCATCGGGGCGCAAGCGGCTATCTGCCAGAGCACACGCTGGAGGCTTACGCATTGGCCATCGAGTTGGGCGCAGACTATGTGGAACCCGATATCGTGGCCACCAAAGACGGCGTACTGATCGCAAGGCATGAGCCCAATCTCATCAACACCACCGACGTGAGAAACCGTGCTGAATTTGCCAGCCGCAAGCGTGTGATGAAGGTGGACGGCGTGGACGAGGAGGGTTTCTTCGCCAGCGACTTTACGCTGGCAGAAATCAAAACGTTGCGTGCCATACAGCCCGTAAGCGTGCGCGACCAGAGCCTCAACGGCAAGTTTCAAATTCCGACGTTAGATGAAATTCTCACGCTTGTACGCCGAAAAAGCGCAGAGCAGCGCCGCGAGATTGGCGTGTATCCTGAGACGAAGCATCCCACTTATCACCAGGATTTGAAGCTGCCGCTCGAAGACCGCTTGCTTGAGGTGCTGTCACGCCACGGCTACAACCGCAAGGGCGCGCCGGTGTTCATTCAGAGCTTTGAGGTGGCCAACCTCAAATACCTGCGCTCGCGCACGCAACTCAAGCTGGTGCAATTGATCGACGGCGACAGCGTTGCGACGGACGGCACTGTCACGCTGGCCGCACCGTACGACAAGCCGTACGACTTCGCGGTCAGAGGCGACCCGCGCAACTACAAGGACTTGCTCACTCCCGCTGGCTTGGCCGAGATCGCGTCTTACGCAGATGGCATTGGCCCGTGGAAGCCGTACCTCATCGGCACCAAGTGCCTCAAGCTGGAGGCAGGCAAATGCGCGGACGCCAACGGTGACGGAGTTGTCGATGAGCGCGACCGTACCCTGGGCACGCCAACGTCTGTGGTGGCCGATGCGAAGAAGGCCGGCCTGCTCGTGCACCCGTTCACTCAGCGCAACGAGCAGTCGCGGCTGGCAAGCGACTACAAGGGCAACCCGGCCAATGAGTTCCTCACGTTCTATGAACTCGGAGTCGATGGTTTCTTTTCGGACTTTCCCGACACGGCGCGTGTAGCGCGTTATCAGTTCGTACTCAAAAAGCACCCGGAGCTGGTGAGCTGCCTGACCGGCATCAGCATTGGTGCTGACTTTGAGCGCTGCCGCAAGCTGCACGGGCGTGACGACTGACAGACCCGTGCACCGCTGCGAAACTGCGCATCTGCTCGCGGCACTACGCCGTTTTGATGGGCCGAGAGACCGCTAAATCACCAGCTGAATCGGCCAATGCAAACTACTCTAACATCAGTACTTGATACCCAGGTGCTTGTAGATAAAGTGCAGCAGATAAATAGGGCCGATCAGCAGGAAGAAAACGTCCTTCAGAAAACTGGGTTTCTTGCCTTCGATCTTGTGGCCCACGAACTGCACAATCCATGCTGTTACCCAGACTGCTAGACACACCCATAGCAGTTGGGGCACGTACGCAAATGAATACAAACTGCCGGACGCAAACAGCGCCATGCCAATGGCCAACGGCAGCGACAATCGCAGGTAGTAAATCATCGCCAGGATGCAAAAGCCGTAAGCCAGCCACGGATGCGCGACGTACATCAAGCCCAGCGTGCTCCAGGTGATGAGTGGCACGCAAAACCAGTGAATGATGCGGTTGGTCATGTTCTGGTGGCTATCGCCGTATTCGGCAATCAAACGGTCAACCGGCCTGGGGGGTGCGTCTGAGGTAAGGACAGCGGTGTTCATGGCGGGCTCCTTGCGGGTTGTTCATGCATTTCGCAACCATAAGCATGACAAATGCACTGCGCAAGCGGTGCTACCCTTATGCAACGAACCACCGACATCGTCAGTCAAACGATGCTTAAGCCATGCTTCCAAAGCATATTGCCCAGAAAGCGTCCTGGCAGCAGCGTAAACAGCCCGGCCACAACGCACGCACCGATAAACAACCCGCGCATCGTTTTGCGATGGGCTTGTATATTGCCCTTGCGGATGTGGTAAATGCCTTTGGGCAGGGAGTAAAGTGTGAACACCGTGAAGCCGTGTATGGGCGTGAAGCCAGCGATATTGATCATGCGGTAGTCGCGTATGAAAGCACTGGCCACTGCAGTCGATAGCATCAGCGCCACCCATGCCCAGCCCCATAGTTTGTGCGCACCGTCGCCTCGCGGCTTGCGGGCCAGTAGGAATAGGCCCACCAGCAATGCGCCAAGAGCAGTGATGAGGTGAATGAAGATGATGGGGTGCTTGTTCAGCAGCCAGATGAATCGGTCCATATCAGTTTGCGTTTCGCTGTCGTTGTGTGGTGTGCAGACACTGTATGTGCCTGCGCCACGGTTGGCTACTCTGCGGCGACGGCTGGCAGTGGGGTGGTGCGGATGGC
>CAYSMM010000230.1:0-4386 GCA_964432095.1 uncultured Burkholderiaceae bacterium
CTCCCATGCGTCATCGTGTCCGCGGACGTGCCCCGATGAAGAGGGGATTGAAACAGGGGCGGCGATCCCGCGGAGGGGCACGAGGACCGTCCGCGGGGCCGCGGACGTGCCCCGGGGAAGGGGGGATTGAAACCAGCGCGGACCAGCGGAGCCAGGGGCCCGCGTACTCGTGGAGGTCGAACACGCGCCGCGCGAGGGCGCGGAGGCGCGCCGGGACGTCCGTCGCGTCGGCGAAGACGGTCTCGTCGAGCGCGACCGGCGCCTCGCCCAGGACGAGGCCGGTGCAGTCCGGGATGACGTCGTTCCGCGTGGGGAAGTACTTGTAGACCGTCGGGACGGAGACGCCGGCGCGGCGGGCGATCTCCTCGTGCGTCGTCGCCAGCGCCCTCCAACGTGACGATCACACCTTCGCCGAACTTGTTGTGAAACACGCCCTGCCCCGCGCGGTACTGCGGGCCGCTGCTGGCACGGGCGGTAGCGTAGCTGGCGCGGTTTTGCTCGACCTTGTCCCAAGCAACCGACAAATCATGCGCATAACGCGCATCGAACATACCCGCACGGCTGCCTGCGCGCGGCGTAATCCACTTCAGCGCGCTGTCGGGCAACTCGTCGAAGAAGCGGCTTTTGATGTTGTAGCGCGTCTGGCCGTGCAGCATACGCGTTTGGCAACTGCTCATGTAAAGCCTCTTGCGTGCGCGCGTGATGGCCACATACATCAACCGGCGCTCTTCTTCCATGCCGTCTTGCTCGAGCATGGAGTTTTCGTGCGGAAACAAGCCTTCCTCCAGCCCGCTGATGAACACGACGTCGAACTCAAGCCCCTTGGCCGAGTGCACCGTCATCAGTTGCATGGCGTCTGTGCCGTCTTGTGCCTGGTTTTCGCCGCTTTCGAGCGCCGCGTGGCTCAAAAATGCAGCGAGCGGCGAGAGGGTTTCTCCTGTTTCGCTGTCGATCGCCTCGATAGAGTCAGCTCCACCTGCCTGCCCGCCGGTTTGCACCGCGGTGGCATCCAGGCCATAGCCTTCCTGCATCACGAACGACGCAGCCGCGTTCACCAACTCGTGAAGGTTTTCGATGCGTTCGCGGCCTTCTTTTTCGGCGGCGTAGTGCTCGATCAAACCGCTGGCGTGAATCACGTGCTCGACCGTCTCCTGCAGCGTCAGCCCTTGCGTGTCGGCACGCGCCTTATCGATCAGAGCCTTGAAAGTTTGCAGGCTTTGCCCGCCTCGGCCCGTGGCAGTGCCGATGCACTCAAACAGCGCCAGATTCTGCGCTTTGGCAATGTCTTGCAACTGCTCGACCGTGCGCGCGCCGATACCGCGCGCCGGGAAATTGACCACGCGCAAAAAGCTTGTGTCGTCATTGGGATTCTCAAGCAGCCGCAGGTAAGCCAGCGCGTGCTTGATTTCCGCCCGCTCGAAAAACCGCAGGCCGCCATACACTCGGTATGGAATGCCGGCATTGAAGAGCGCGCTCTCGATCACGCGGCTTTGCGCATTGCTGCGGTATAGCACTGCCATCTCGCTGCGCGGGGTGCCCTCTCGGTACAACTGCTGCGCCTCCTCGAGCAGCCATTGCGCCTCCTGATAGTCGCTCGCGGCCTCGTACACACGAATCGGCTCGCCTGCGCCTTGATCGGTCCGCAGGTTTTTACCCAGCCGCTTGGCGTTGTGGCTGATCAAATGATTGGCGGCATCCAGAATATTGCCGTGCGAACGGTAGTTTTGCTCGAGCTTGATGAGGTTTTTAACCGCAAAGTCGCGCTCGAAGCTTTGCATGTTGCCGACGTTGGCGCCGCGAAACGCGTAAATGCTCTGGTCGTCATCACCCACGGCTAATACTGCGCTTTGTATATGCCCGTTTCTGGATGATGATATTAGCTTTAGCCATGCATACTGTAGGTTGTTCGTGTCCTGGAACTCATCCACCAAAATGTGTTTGAAGCGCATGGCGTAATGCTCGCGCAACGCCGGGTTGTCGCGCAGCACCTCGTACGTGCGCAGCAGTAGCTCGGAAAAATCAACCACACCCTCGCGGTTGCATTGCGCGTCGTACAGCTCATACAGCTCGATGAATTTGCGCGACAAATCATCGCTTGGCTTGCAGTCTTTGGCGCGCTGGCCGTCCTCCTTGGCGCCGTTGATGAACCACTGCACCTGCTTGGCGGGATAGCGCTCATCGTCCACGCTGTGCTGCTTCATCAGCCGCTTGATAGCCGACAGTTGGTCTTGCGAATCGAGAATCTGAAAGCTCTGCGGCAGCTTCGCGTCGCGCCAGTGCGTGCGCAAAAAACGGTTGCACAGCCCGTGAAACGTTCCCACCCACATGCCGCGCACATTGATGGGCAGCATGGCCGACAGCCGCGTGAGCATTTCGCGCGCCGCCTTGTTGGTAAACGTGACGGCCAGCACGCCGCCGGGCGATACCTGCCCGGTTTGGATGAGCCACGCAATGCGTGTGGTGAGCACGCGCGTTTTGCCCGAGCCCGCGCCCGCGAGAATCAATGCGCTTTGCGGCGGTAAGGTCACAGCAGCAAGCTGCTCGGGGTTGAGATGGGCAAGCAAGTCTGGCATCACGTAGATTTTAGCTGTATGCATATCCAGCAGGTGCGCTGCATGGCTAGGCCGCAATTGCGCGGCTTGCTTTGCATAGGCATCGTCGCGGCTAAGAACTAAGGAAACGCTGAATAGGTGTCTGCGCAGTTGCAATGCATCTTCACAGCCCACTCGGAATCCTCACTGACTCCCAAGTAAGCTCTGGTTCCTCGCGGGCCCCGTTCCTTGCCTTGCACCTGCCCGCCAGACTTCTTCAGCATTTCCCTAATCTCCTGAATCGCATGACCGTGAGTTCAACCGCGAGCGGTTGCGCAAAGCCCAGGCGTTGCTGCGCGACATCAACCGCTCCTCCTGACACATTTAAGCTGCGCGCGACGTTTGCAGCTCGCGTAGAATCAATCACCGGGCCCAAGTTTCTTGCGTCCGGTTTTCTTTTGTGGAACCGGCCAGGCCAAGCGCTCACATTGCAACGATTTTGTGAAAGGCTTGTGCTGTGGAGATATTTGACTACGAGAACATCCTCCTGCTGCCGCGCTACTGCGTAGTAGAAAGCCGCACCGAGTGCGACCCCAGCGTAGAGTTCGGCGGCCGCCACTTCAAAATTCCGGCGGTGCCGGCCAACATGAAGACGGTGGTGGACGATTCGGTGTGTGAGTACCTGGCCGCCAACGGCTACTTCTATATTCAGCACCGCTTTGATATTGACAACCTGGCGTTTGCGCGGCGCATGCGCGACAAGGGCCTGTACGTGTCGATCTCGCTTGGCGTCAAACCTGCCGACTGCAAAATCGTCGACGAACTTGCCGCCAGCGGCGTGGGAGCCGACTACATCACCATCGACATCGCGCACGGCCACGCGCAAAGCGTGCAGCAGATGATTGGCACGATCAAAACCAAGCTGCCCAAGGCGTTCGTGATTGCGGGCAACGTGGGCACGCCCGACGCGGTGATCGACATGGAGCGCTGGGGCGCGGACGCCACCAAGGTAGGCATAGGTCCGGGCAAGGTGTGCATCACGCGCATGAAAACCGGTTTTGGTACCGGCGGATGGCAGCTCTCGGCGCTCAAGTGGTGCGCCCGTGTGGCGCAAAAACCCATCATCGCTGATGGCGGCATCCGCGAGCATGGCGACATCGCCAAGAGCATTCGCTTTGGCGCCAGCATGGTGATGATCGGCTCACTGTTCGCAGGGCTGGAAGAGTCGCCCGGCAAGACGGTCGAGGTGGATGGCAAGCTGTACAAGGAGTACTACGGTAGCGCCAGCGAGTTCAACAAGGGCTACCGCAGCTTCGTGGAGGGCAAGCGCATCCTGGAGCCGGTGAAGGGCCGCCTGGCCGATACGCTCAAGGAAATGGAGGAAGACTTGCAAAGCTCCATTAGCTACGCCGGCGGCACCAAGCTGCTGGACATCCGCCGCGTGAATTACGTGATTCTGGGCAGCGACAACCGCGGCGAGCATCTGCGCTGATCACCACCATCGTTCAATATTATCTCAATACATATTGATGTATATAGCCGTTACTGCACTATTGATTACCAGTAAAGGCATGTTACTCACATAAGTATCAGAGAAACACGACTCGAATAATTGCCCGCTAGATCGTCGGCCTGCGTTGGCTGGGTTGGGCGGCGGCCGTTCAAGCCGGTGATTTTGCAGCCCATCCAAGCCAACTGCAGACTATCGCAAACCCGCCGCAGCAGCAACCGCACGCCCGCATATCATGTGTGCATGACACAAAACACATCGTCCCTAGGCGTTGGCCGCGTGTGCCCCAACTGCTGCAGCGCGCTGGCCACGCACAGCATCGCCGGGCACTACGATGCCCAGGTC
>CAYSMM010000231.1:0-4379 GCA_964432095.1 uncultured Burkholderiaceae bacterium
CCTGCCCTGCGCATTAGTGTGTGCGTCAGAGTCACCCTCCGTCATCTCACACGTACAGGCGGCCATTCACCACGGGCAATTGCGCGTATATAGCAGCACAGATGTTCTAGGTGTTGAGCTGGGAGGTGCGCTCAAAAACGTGATCGCCATCGCCGCTGGTATTTGCGATGGCCTCAACCTTGGCCACAACGCGCGTGCGGCACTGATGGCGCGCGGCCTCGCTGAGATTGCCCGCCTTGGTGCGGCGCTGGGTGCCAAGCCTCAAACGCTGATGGGCCTAAGCGGGGTTGGCGACTTGCTGCTCACCTGCACTGGCAACCTGTCACGTAACCGCCGCGTCGGTTTGGAGTTGGCAGCCGGAAAGCCGCTATCCGCGATAATTGCGAATTTGGGGCACGTAGCCGAGGGCGTGCCGACCACTGCCGCCGCGCTCGCGCTAGCTGCTCGATACGGCATTGAAATGCCAATCACGCAAGCCGTGGCCGCGGCGCTCAATGGGTATGCGCATCCACGCGAGTTACTCACGGTATTGTTGGCCCGTGAGTCTAAAGAAGAATCGTATTCATGAGTACCGACAACCCTGCACCGCACACCACAGACACCAATGCGCTGATTGAAGAGCGCCGCGGCAAACTCAACACGCTGCGCCAAGCCGGCGTACCCGCCTTTCCAAACGACTTCAGACCGACAGACACTGCAGCAGCGCTGCTGGCCGCGCACGACGAAAAGGAAAAAGAGGCGCTTGAGGCCGAAAGCACGCGAGCTAGCGTAGCCGGCCGCATGATGCTCAAGCGCGTGATGGGTAAGGCCAGCTTTGCGACGATTCAAGATTCAAGCGGCCGCATTCAGCTTTACATCACCAACGACGGCGTAGGTGATACGGTGCACGATGCATTCAAGCATTGGGATTTGGGCGATATCGTCGCCGCTGAGGGCACGCTGTTCAAGACCAAGACGGGTGAGTTGTCGATCAAGTGCGCAACGCTACGCCTGCTAAGCAAATCCCTGCGCCCGCTGCCCGACAAGTTTCATGGCATCGAGGACGTAGAGCTGCGCTACCGCCAGCGCTATGTCGACCTGATCGTGACTCCAGAGTCAAAAGCTCGCTTTGCCGCACGCAGCAAGGCTGTGAGCAGCATTCGCAACTTCATGGTGAGCCACCAGTTTTTGGAAGTTGAAACCCCGATGCTGCACCCCATCCCGGGCGGCGCGGCGGCCAAGCCGTTTGTGACGCATCACAACGCGCTGGATCAGCAAATGTTCTTGCGTATCGCGCCAGAGCTTTACTTGAAACGTTTGGTAGTGGGCGGTTTTGAACGCGTGTTCGAGATCAACCGCAACTTCCGCAATGAGGGTGTGAGCGTGCGCCACAACCCCGAGTTTACGATGATGGAGTTCTACGCCGCGTACTGGAACTACCGTGATTTGATGGATTACACCGAAGCGCTCATCCGCCAGGCGGCGATTGACGCACAAGGCACAGCCGTGCTGAGATATCAAGGACGCACGCTCGATTTAAGCCAGCCGTTCCAGCGCCTCACGATTACGCAGGCTATTCAAAAGTACGCGCCGCATTACAGCCCCGCGCAACTCCAGGACGAGGCGTTCTTGCGTAGTGAATGCAAGCGCCTGGGCGAGAAGCCTGAGCCGCGCCATGGCCTGGGCTCATTACAGCTCATGTTGTTTGAGGCAGCGGCTGAGGAGCAGTTGTGGGAGCCCACCTTTATTTGCGACTACCCTGTGGAAACTTCACCGCTTGCACGCGCAAGCGACAGTCAACCAGGTATCACCGAGCGATTTGAGTTGTTCATAACGGGTAAGGAAATCGCTAACGGTTTCTCAGAGCTGAACGATCCCGAAGACCAGGCCGCGCGCTTCCTGGCGCAGGTACAGCAAAAGGAGGCGGGCGACGACGAGGCGATGTACTACGATGCAGACTATATCCGCGCGCTTGAATACGGCATGCCGCCCACTGGAGGCTGCGGTATCGGTATAGACCGTTTGGTCATGCTGCTAACCGATGCGCCGTCTATTCGAGATGTGATCCTATTTCCCGCCCTTAGGCGTGAAGATTAACTTATACGCATAGGCGTATGCGCCGTTTTCTCAGCTTTTATAGAAGTAAACGACAAACAGAGGGGGCTGTATTAACAGTTAAAGCTGCTTTACCAGCTTAAGGCAATGCTGGTAATGCTCATCGGCCTGCATTGCGTCCCAGCTCATGGCAGGCATTCGTGGTGTCATGCGTGCAATACGCTGTGCACTCAGCTCACTCGGCTTCCACTCGCCGCTTGCCTGTGCTTGCGCCAAGCCGGCCAGCAGTTGATCGGCCTTCTCCGGTGCCCAGCAAATTGGCACCATATCGCAACCGGCATCAAGCGCCGCAAGAGCCGCGTCCATAACCGTGCTGCTTTTTTTACCCGCAACGACTGCGCCTGCCATGCCCAGGTCGTCACTGAAAATTGTGCCGGTAAAACCCATGCGTTTGCGCAAGATGGTTTGAAGCCACTTGCGTGAAAAGCCCGCGGGCTGTTTGTCCACCTTGGGGTAGATGACATGCGCCGGCATCACGGCTGCAAGCGATGCGCTCATCCACGCGTACGGCGCAGCGTCGTCGCTCAAAATAGTGTCGAGCTCGCGCTCATCAATCGGAATCTCATGGTGCGAATCAGCGCGCACATAACCGTGGCCGGGGAAGTGCTTACCACAATGCGCCATGCCCGCCATCTGCATGCCGTAGGCTACGGCCTTGGCAAGCACCGTGACGACTCGTGCATCGCGACCAAACGCACGGTCGCCAATCACGCTGGATTCGCCGTAGTCCAGGTCGAGCACTGGAGCAAAGCTCAAATCAACGCCACAGGCGCGTAGCTCAGCCGCCAGCACGTAACCGCAGGCCGTGGCCGCATCTTGCGCGGCCAGCGCATCGCGCATCCATAACTCGCCGAGCTTACGCATGGGCGGCAGCACGGTGAAGCCGTCGGTCTTGAAGCGCTGCACACGGCCGCCCTCGTGATCGACGACGATAAAGATGTCGGGCCGCAAGCGTTTGATGTCAGCATTGAGCGCGCATAGGTGCGCACGATCTTGCCAGTTGCGTGCAAACAGAATCACGCCGCCCACGAGCGGATGCATGATGCGGCGGCGGTCTACATCATTCAAGGCGAGCGCTTCAACGTCCAGTATTACCGGTCGATGAACGAGAGTTTCAGTTGTTTGCATGGAAAGGTTTACGTTGAAGTTGAAATATGTTCAGCTATGACGAAAGCAATGGCAGTATCCGCTTCGTCGCTCAAGGAAACATGAAAGCGCAGTTGCTGCAAGCTGCACCATTCGGCAAGCTCACCATGCGTGACGATGCCAGGTTTTCCGCTAGGTGCCTTGAGCACTTCGCAGCGCGTCCACCACATCGGCATGCGCATGCCCAGGCCCACTGCCTTGCTGAAGGCCTCTTTCGCAGCAAAGCGTGATGCGAGGTAGCGCACGCCGCGCTCGCGCACTTTGGCCGAGCGACGCGTGAACACCGCGAACTCATCCGCACCCAAGATCTTGCGTGCGAAGCGCTCGCCATGCGCGTCGAGTGCAGCACGAATGCGGCGGATGTCGCATACATCGGTACCAATACCGTAAATCACGCAAACGCCCTTTGAATTTGTGCCAGATAGTTGCGCACAGTTTTGGCTAAGCCCTCTTCAAGCGCCTCGGCAACGAGGGCGTGGCCAATCGACACCTCTTGCACGCCGGGCACCGCGCGCAAGAAGGCCGCAAGGTTTGCCTGGCTCAGATCGTGCCCGGCATTGACGCCCACCCCGCAAGCGATAGCGGCTTGCGCGGCCGCAGCATACTGCGCCAGGCTTGCGGACTGCGTATCAGTACCAAAGGCGCGCGCATAGCCTTCTGTATAAAGCTCGACGCGGTCTGCGCCCAGGGCTTTGGCCAGTGGCATGTTCTCGGGCACTGGATCCATGAATAGACTGACGCGCACGCCCAGCGCTTTGGCCTCGTCGATGTAGGGCTTGATGCGCGCACCGTCACGCGGCAAATCCCAGCCATGGTCTGAGGTGAACGCGCCGGTTTCATCGGGCACGAAGGTACATTGCTGCGGCTTGACCGCACGCACAAAATCCATCAGTTGATGAAACGGATTACCCTCGATATTGAACTCGGCTTGCGGGTGTGCTTTGAGCAATGCGGCAAGTTCGACCACATCATCTGCGCGTACGTGGCGGCCATCGGGCCGCGGGTGCACGGTGATGCCGCCGGCCCCGGCGTCCAACGCAATCGTAGCCGCACGTGTGACGCTCGGAATGCCCAGTGTGCGCGTGTTGCGCAGCAGTGCCACCTTGTTGAGGTTGACGCTCAGCACGGTGATGGCGAGC
>CAYSMM010000232.1:0-4360 GCA_964432095.1 uncultured Burkholderiaceae bacterium
CGTTGTCGCTGACGTTGATAAAAAACTGTGCGGTAGCTGAATGGGGCGCAGAGGTCCGCGCCATGGCCACGGTGTAGCAATCGTTCTTTAGTCCATTGTTGGCTTCGTTCTCGATCGGCGCGTCAGTGGGCTTCTGCTTCATATCAGGAGTGAAGCCGCCACCTTGGATCATGAAACCGTCGATCACGCGATGGAAAATCGTGCCGTCGTAATGGCCCTTGCGAACGTAGGCCAGAAAATTGGCTACGCTGATTGGCGCCTTCGCGGCATCGAGCTCCAGCGTGATGTTGCCGTGATTGGTTTGCAGTTCTACTTTACTCATATTGGGTGCTTACTTATCCAAAATCTTGGCCGACTTGATGACCACCGGAGTGTCGGGCATGTGTTGATGGGGCCCCTTGGGGCTGACCGGCACGGCCTTGATTTTGTCCACCACGTCCATGCCTGCAGTGACCTTGCCAAAGACTGCGTAGCCGTGGCCATCGGGGCTGGGGTAGTCGAGTGCGGGGTTGTCCTTAACGTTGATGAAGAACTGCGACGTCGCCGAATCGGGCACGTTGGTGCGCGCCATGGCAATCGTGCCGCGAACGTTCTTCAGTCCGTTTTGGCTTTCGAGTTTGATGGGGTTGCGGGTGGGTTTTTCATAGCCCGTCTCGGTATAGCCGCCGCCCTGAATCATGAAGTTGCTGATGACACGGTGGAACACGGTGCCGTTGTAGTGCCCGGCATTCACGTAGTCCTGAAAGTTCTTCACACTGATCGGCGCCTTGGTGGCGTCTAGCTCAACGGTGATGTCACCTATGCTGGTGGACAGCAATACCTTGACGGTGCTTTGTGCAGCAGGCTTTGTGACCGGTTTGTTGTGACCGTCGGCGAGCGCAGGGCCACTGGTCAGTGCCGCGCATGCAAGCAAAGTGAGCAACCAACGCCTGCTGGTGATGATGTGTGTCGTCAACCCAATGCTCCTTCAAAAAAAATTTTCCATCGACCATCAACCTTGTGCCAGTACTGGCGTTTGCGCGTCAGGCTGGTACGGCTGCCGGTTTGATTGACATCATAGAATGTTGCCACCAGAAGCTCATCTGGCCCGCCCATGTGAAGCAGCGTGGCATGCTGCGGCGGCTGTGTCACGCCGGTTGCATAGCGGCGAGGCAGCCATGTGCCAAAGCGCTCGCCATAGCTTTCAAAGCTTGGGCTGTAGAACTGCCTGAAGCGGCCATTGCCTGGCTCGTTGCGCGCCGCCACCCAGTCGTTGAACAACTGCTTGAAGCTTGCGCGCTGGCGTTGCCAGTCGGCCTCGGGCAGCCATACCGCTTGCTGCGTAATGACAATGGGTGTCTCTGCCGGTTTGATGGAGGCCAGCAGCTTGCGCAAATCATCATTGGCCAGCACCACGCAACCGTCGCTTGCACGTGGCGCCCGTGCATAGGTGCCGCGTTCGCCGTCGGGCACGCCATGCAGCCAGATGCCACTGCCGGTGCGTTGGCGTTTCTTGTCCAGCTCATTCGGAAAGTTGATGGTGAGTGCTCCCGCGCCGTAAAAATCGTCCAGGCGGCTGCGCTCTATGCTGCTGGTGACGTAGTAAATGCCTAGCGGCGTGCGTTGATCGCCCTCGCGCTCTTTGCTGGCGCCAAGCCGCCCGTGCGATATATAGTAGTCTGCCACCAACTCGACCTTACCATTGCGATGCTGATAGTGATAAAGCCGTGAGCGCGATACATCCACCAGCAGCGCGTCACGCGTGATCTCAGCCAGCGCAACGAATGACGCAGGCACGCTGCCGGCGGCAGGGCGTTCACGCAGCGCGCGCATACGCTGCAAAGCCTCTTCGCGCAGATCCTCTAGTGTCGGTGGCGTCAGCACAAGGTTTTGCGCCGCGCCATTGCCGTTAGCTGTCACCACAGGGGTCGCTCTGGGCGTGGGCACGACGCCCGCTGCGCGCAGCGCTGCAAATTCAGGCAAGGGTCGACTGTGTGCCAGCAGCAAATCGCCTCGCACCAATTGCGCCAGACTGAAGTTCGGTTGATCGGCCACAAGTGCATCAGCCTTGGCCAGTGCGGTTTTCAGGTCGGCCTGGCCAATCAGGCGATAGATGTCGATGAGGCGCGCCTCGGGGCTTTGTCTTTGTGCAACTGGCTTTGCTGCGATACTCTTGTGCGATCTGCGTGGCTGCTCGGCGAGAGCGTCTTGCAGTACATGCATCGACATCAGTATCAACACCAGTAGGCAGGCCCATAGCTTGGCAGCCCGATGTGGCAGCGGGCGCCTGTGACGCGTTTGAACCATACGGAATATCGACGTCATTGCTGTACAGCGATGGCTTGCCGTAGGCAGCATACCGCTCATAGAGGCAGCGCTCAGCTCGACAACTCTTGCTTGATCAGCCACTTGCCGCCTGCGCCGCGTGTAAACACAAGGGTCTTGCGGCTGGTTACGTCGAGCTTGTCAGAGTCATACTTCTGCTGAAACTTCACGGTGGCCGTATCACCTGCAAGCGTGACCTTGGGCTCGATCACACTGACCTTGATGCTGGTTTTTCCCTCGATGCGGGCGCGGCGGTCGCGCTCCCAGGCGTTGCGTGATGCTCCGCCTGCGGGCTTGAACTCTGGTGCATAGGCAGCGAAATAGCCGCCCATGTTCTTGGCGCTCCATGCGCTAGCCCAGCTTTCAACGGCAGCCATGACTGCACGCTCTTCATCCCCTGCGATCACTGGGCTTACGGGCTTGGCTGCAGCTTGAGGCGAAGCAGCGGTTGCTGTAACAGCGCCAGTGGGCGCGGCAGAGGCGGAGGTGTTTGCGGCGATGGACGGTGACGTCGCCGCTGCGGGCTTGGATGCAATGACGGGTGCCGCAGCTGCTGCCACTGAGGTGGTGGTACCCAGCTTGGCCTGCGCACTGCTGGGTTTGGCCGAGAACACATCGTTGATGAGTTTGAGCTTGCCCGACGCGGTCGTGTTGGCAGTGTCGAGCTGCAATGCCTTGCCGTAAGCCTGCGAGGCCAGCTTGGCATATACATCGCCCAGGTTCTCATGTGCAGTGGAGTACGACGGGTGCGTACGAATCGCCATTTCGAGCGCGGCACGAGCCTTGTCGAACTGGCCCTGGCCTGCGTAGAGAACGGCGAGATTGTTGTAGGGCTCGGGCAGCTCGGGGAAATCCTCTGTGAGTTTGGTGAACAGCGCAATTGCGTCGCTGGCTTTGCCCTGTTCACTCAAGGCCACGCCTTTCAAAAAACGCATTTGCGCATCACGCGGCTTGGCTGCCAGGAATTTATCAGCCTGTGCGACGGCCTCTGCCAATTGGTTGCTACGAATCAGGCGCGACACATCGCTGTACTCGTCTGCGAAGACCGGGCTTGCGAAGCATACGGTAGCCAAAGCGATAGTCACAAACTTCTTCGACGGGAAAAATGGCTTGAATTTACTGTGCAGCAACATACGGGCTCCGTTTGGGCAGTGGCGCGCATCAAGCAACTGAGCGCACTCGCTATACTGGCAGATTCTAACAAACGCCCCCTGAAACACTGCCATTTGGGCCGCTTGGTATGGCCGCAGGCGCAATCCAGATGGGCTAAAGTTTTTTGCCAGTAATACGCAACCGGTTTTGCACTCGTGTCACTCATGTCGACTGATCGTTCTTCGGCGAGCCAGCCGTTCCCTATTACCCTTTACAACACGCTCACGCGCCGCAAGGAGGCGTTCGTACCTGTACGTCCAGGTGAGGTCCGCATGTATGTGTGCGGCATGACGATATACGACTACTGCCACGTGGGCCATGCGCGCATGATGATGGCGTTCGACCTCATTCAGCGCTGGCTACGCACGGCGGGCTACCAGGTCACGTATGCGCAGAATATCACCGATATCGACGACAAAATCATCAAGCGTGCGGTGGAAAATGGCGAGACCATCACCAGCCTTACGACGCGTATGACCCAGGCAATGGATGCAGATATTCAGTCGCTGGGCATTCAACTGCCAGATATCAGACCGCGAGCTACTCAGTACGTGCCGCAGATGCTGAGCCTCATCGAGCGGCTGGAGGAAAAGGGGGTTGCCTACCAGGCCGAAAACGGCGACGTGAACTACGCAGTGCGTAAGTTCGCAGGCTACGGCAAGTTATCGGGCCGATCACTCGACGAGTTACGCGCGGGCGAGCGCGTCGCTGTGAACACCGGCAAGGATGATCCACTCGACTTCGTGCTATGGAAGGCCGCCAAGGCCGAGGAGCCGCCCGAGGCCAAGTGGCTCAGTAAATGGGGCGAGGGCCGCCCCGGCTGGCACATCGAATGCTCAGCCATGTGCGCAGCCGCGCTGGGTGAGCCGGTAGACATTCACGGCGGTGGTGCCGATTTGCAGTT
>CAYSMM010000233.1:0-4347 GCA_964432095.1 uncultured Burkholderiaceae bacterium
GATAGGGTATTGAATCACTTATTCCCTGCTTTGTATAAATTCTAATCTGACATTAATAAACCAGTGACTACTTTATACAACAGTAAGTATCCGGCTGTAGCAGCTCTTGCCAGTGCGCTGCTGCAAGGCCCGCTGGCACTGGAGGCTGCACGCAGCATTCACCCGCAGGCGGCAAAACATCTCAACCGCTGGTTTGAGGCGGGGTGGGTGGAGGTGATGCCGCGCAGCAGCGCGCAGCCGCAGTTGTTGGCCGGGCCGGCACTGACGGCCGAGCAGCAGCAGGTGCTGGCAACGCTCGCAGACGCGAGCGGTTTCAAGCCGCATTTGCTATGGGGTGCTACCGGCAGCGGCAAGACCGAGGTGTACCTGCAGGCCGCCGCGCGTGCACTGGCGCAAGACCCGAGCGCACAGGTGCTGGTGCTGGTACCCGAGATCAACCTCACACCGCAACTGGCTGCGCAATTCACGCAACGGTTTACGGGCTGCGAGGTCATCACGCTGCACAGTGGCCTGGCCGAAGGCGAGCGCATGCGCAACTGGCTAAAGGCGCATCTGGCCAGTGCGTCCATCGTACTGGGCACGCGCATGGCGGTGCTGGCCAGCCTGCCGCGATTGAAGCTCATCATCGTGGACGAAGAGCACGATACCAGCTACAAGCAGCAAGAAGGCGCGCGTTATTCAGCGCGAGACCTGGCGGTGTATCGAGCGCAGCTCGAAGGTATCCCCATCGTGTTGGGCAGCGCTACACCGTCGCTCGAAAGTTGGTACGCGGCTCAGCAGGGCAAGTACATGAAGCTCGAGATGAAGCAGCGTATCGGCCACGCGCCGCTACCCACGCTGCACGTGGCTGACGCACGCGCGCTGCCGCGCGACACCTGGCTGTCAGCTGCGGTGTGCGACGCCATCGACGAGCGACTGCAGCGCGGCGAGCAATCCCTCATCTTCCTCAATCGCCGCGGCTATGCCCCCGTGATTACCTGCCATCAGTGCGGTTGGCTATCAAGTTGCACGCATTGCAGCGCCTACCAGGTATTCCATAAATCAGACCGCACGCTTCGCTGCCACCACTGCAGCAGCACACGGCGCGTGCCTGCACGCTGCCCCGATTGCGGCAGTCACGATTTACGCCCCATAGGCCAGGGCACCGAGCGGCTGGAGGAATGGCTGTGTGAGCGTTTTGAAGGCGCGCGCGTCGCACGCATCGACGCCGACACCACGCGCCGCAAAGGCAGCGCTGCCCAAGCGTTCGCGCAGGTGCATGCAGGCGAGGTGGACATTCTCGTAGGCACGCAAATGGTGACCAAGGGGCACGACTTCAAACGTGTCACGCTGGTCGCTGCACTGGGCGTCGACAGTGCGTTGTACAGCGCCAACTTTCGCGCCAGTGAATCGTTATTCGCGCATTTGATGCAGGCCGCAGGCCGTGCGGGCCGCAGCGGGCTGCAAAGCGAGCTGTGGGTGCAAACCGCGTTTGCGTCACACCCCATTTTTGCCGCGTTGAAGAAACACGACTATGCCACCTATGCCACGCACCTGCTGCGCGAGCGGCAAATGGCCGGTATGCCGCCATACAGCTTTTTGGCGCTGGCGCGCGCCGAAGCTAAAACGCAGCAAGACGCGCAAGGATTTTTGAACCAGGCGCGTAGCATGGCCGAGGCCAGCGCCGCGCAACTCGGCGTGACGTTGTACTCACCCGTGCCCATGAGTTTGCAACGTCTGGCCGACGTGGAGCGCGCGCAAATGCTGCTGGAGTGTGCCAACCGCAAGGCGTTGCAAACCTTTTTGGCGCAATGGCTGGCGCAGTTGCGCGCCGTCAAAACCCGTGTGCGCTGGGCTGTGGATGTCGATCCACAGGAAATCTAAAAACTCAGATACTCATTATTCTATATGTCTGTTACTGCTACACATTGAATCAGTAAAACATATATACTTAACTGAGTATAACTATCCTCGTGCTGGATTTCAAGAACTGTGCATGAGGTGTCGCATGCTGCTGAGGTGAGCAGCCAGCGATTCGGTGCCGCGCGAGATCACGCGATTCAGGCTGGTTTTCTCAAGCGTCATCAAGGCCGGGCCGCCGATCATCGCAGCAACGACACGGGCGTGTAGGTGTGACTGTTCAGGCCCAACGAGGAGATACGCCGCACCTCGCCTGCGATGCGCCAATTCATCGACTGGACAATTGCACAAGTGCGACAAGGTCCTGCTGGATAAGTCCAGCATGCTCCTTAGGCGCAATATTAGCGCTGCTAAACTGCGCCCTCGTCGAATAACATCCCTGTCGCACCCGCTTTCTTCTGCCCGTGTCACTCAACCCAGAGCAAATTCAAGCAGTGCGTCATTTGCGCGGGCCATGCCTCGTTATCGCGGGCGCAGGCTCAGGCAAAACCAAGGTCATCACGCACAAGGTGCAGGCGCTGATACACAGCGGGCTTGAGCCCAAGCACATTGCCGCCATCACCTTCACCAACAAAGCCGCGGCCGAGATGCGCGAGCGTGCGCGGCAGCTGGTCGGCCAGCAAGCCGCTGAGCTCAACATCAGCACCTTTCATTCGCTGGGTGTGCGCATGCTCAGGCAAGATGGTGAGGCGGCTGGTTTGAAACCAAGCTTCAGCATTCTCGACAGCGACGACCAGCTTGCGCTGATGAAGGACGTGAGCGCCACAACCGACAACAAAGTGGCACGGCAGTTTCAGTGGGCCATCTGCGGCTGGAAGAACGCGGCCATGTCGCCCGAGCAGGCCGAGGCAGAAGCGCGGCAAAGTAGCAACGCCGACATGCTGCAAGCCGCAAAGATTTACGCACGCTACAACGCGCAGCTGTCTGCATATCAAAGCTGCGACTTTGATGATTTGATCCTGCTGCCGGTCAAGCTGCTGCGCAATCACGACACAATTCGCGCTAAGTGGCAGCAGCAACTGCGCTACATACTCGTGGACGAGTATCAGGACACCAACGCTACACAGTACGAACTACTCAAGCTGTTGGTGGGCGAGCGCGCCAACTTCACTGCCGTAGGCGATGACGACCAATCCATTTACGGCTGGCGTGGTGCAGATATCGACAATCTCAAAAAACTGCCGGATGAGTTTCCCAATCTCACCGTCATCAAGCTCGAGCAGAACTACCGCAGCACCACGCGCATACTGACGGCGGCCAACCATGTGATCGGCGCCAACCCCAAGCTGTTTGAAAAGAAGCTGTGGAGCGCTTTGGGAGACGGGGAGCCGGTGGAGGTGATGCGCTGCGACAGCGAGGACCACGAGGCCGAGCGCATTGCACAGCGCATTGTGCTGATGCGCAAAGACTGCGGCGGCAAGTACGGCGACTTTGCCGTGCTGTACCGCGCCAACCACCAAAGCCGTGCGCTCGAAACCGCGCTGCGCAAGGCACAGCTTCCATATGTGGTCAGTGGCGGGCAAAGCTTTTTTGATCGCGCCGAGATCAAGGATTTAGTCGCCTATCTGCGTCTTTTGGCCAATCAGGATGACGACCCCGCATTCATCCGCGCGATCACCACACCCAAGCGCGGCATTGGCGCAACCACGCTGGAGCGGCTGGGCCAGGCCGCTGGGCAATGGAAGATGTCGCTCTTCGAGGTATTGTTCAACGATGCGGTTGCAGCGTCTGTGGGCGACAAAGCCGTAGAGCACTTGCGCGAGTTCGGCCGCTACATCAACCACCTCGAGTACCGCGCCCGCACCGAGCCGGCGGGCGAACTGGTGAAAGCCCTGCTCGACGACATTGCCTACGAGAAGCATCTTTACGATAGCGCCGACAACGACAAGCAAGCCGCCGAGAAATGGCAGAACGTGCTGGACTTTGTGGAGTGGATGAGCGAGAAGGCCGAGCAGGACAAACTCACGCTCACGCAGCTTGCACAAACCATTGCGCTGATTACGCAGTTACAAGAGCGCGGCCAGGAGCGTGACGCGGTGGTGCTGTCCACCGTGCACGCGGCCAAGGGCCTGGAGTGGCCGCATGTATTCATTGCCGGGTGCGAAGAGGGTTTACTGCCTTTCAGCAACGATGGCAAACCCGTGGATACGCATCGCCTGCAGGAAGAGCGGCGGCTGATGTACGTGGCCATCACGCGCGCACAGCGCACGCTGGTGGTGGCACATGCCGCCAAGCGCAAAAAGGGCCGCGAGATGCGCACGGCAACACCCAGCCGCTTCATTGAAGAAATGCAGCTTGGCAAGGCCGATGCACAATCTCATGCGCCGGTGAGCGATCGCCTGGCCAAACTGCGCGCCGCACTCAAAAGCAGTACCTCCGGCCCAGAGGCTCAGACGCTGTGACTGACCATCTCCCGCTTTCCAACCACTGGCAGGCGCTAGCCGCGCG
>CAYSMM010000234.1:0-1121 GCA_964432095.1 uncultured Burkholderiaceae bacterium
TCTGGGCAAGGTATTCGACCTCATCGATCTCAACCCTCTTGGGCCCGTAGACGGTGGAACCAACATCATCGACGACAAGAACATCACCTCGATGATTCTTGAGGTGCCGATTGGCTGCCTCACCAATGGCGACAGTGTCATCGGCGGCTGGACGACTGCGAGCTTGCGTCAGGCCCGCTTGCTTTCGTCCAACCCGCGCAGCGGCCACCAAACCAGCGCCTTCAACGGCGGCGCATGGATGCAGGTATCACGCCTAGGCATGCCGCTGGTCAATGAGGTGGTGATTGGGCTGAAGGACAAGGACAAATTCAACGCATCCAAACCCAAGGATGACGGGCAGTTCGCCGACTATGTGACCAACCCCACGCTTCCGGCACTGATCAACATCCTGTTCAAAGACGCAGTTGGCCTGCCCAATATTGCACCCACCAACTTTCCACGCACCGATCTGGTCACCGCGTTTCTCACGGGCGTTTCTGGCCTGAATCAGCCGAAGAACGTGAGGCCGTCGGAGATGCTGCGGCTTAATACCGCGATTGCACCCACGCCCAAGGCTGCGCAGAATAATCTGGGCGTGCTCGGCGGGGATAACGCAGGCTTTCCCAATGGCCGCCGCCCTGGCGACGACGTGGTGGACATCGAGCTGCGCGTAGCCATGGGCGCGCTGTGCACGGCAACCGGCGCAAACGACACACTGAAGGTGAGTTGCAAGCCTGCAGATGCGCCTGTTGGCGGCGCCGCCATCACTGACGGAGCGCTGCAAAACGCTGCGCAGTTCGACGACAAGTTCCCCTACCTCACCACGCCGATACCAGGCGCCGGTTCTGGTGCACAGACTCCGAGCCGCTCAGCGGGCAAGCGATAAAGGATCTGCCATGAAAAACGCAACTCTTTCGCGTGTCGTGGCAGTCAGCGCGCTGTGCGCCACCTTGGCCGCGTGCGGCGGCAGCTCCAGTGTGGATACTCCGTTAGCCGGTAACCCGCCTCCGCCTGCCTCACCGCCAGCATCTATGTTTGCAGACATCGCTGCGCTGCTCAGTTTCATGAAAATTGAGGTGAGCTCCATGCTTGACAACACCGAGCCGCGCGATGTGTCGTCGTTCCAGTACCCAATCTCTGAT
>CAYSMM010000234.1:1131-4339 GCA_964432095.1 uncultured Burkholderiaceae bacterium
AGCCCGACCCCGGCGTTTGAGGCTGTGATGATGAGGAGGCCAGGGCGGCTGATCGCCGTGTTCGCAAGCGTGATCGCGCTCACTTCGAGCGCTGCGACAGCGAGCTCTGCATCTGTGGGTATGCAACGCGCAAGCTACGTACCCACCGATGATGCGCAAGTGATTGCGCAGCTTCCTCAACGCATACGCAGCAGTTTTTCCCCAACACTTCAGCAATCGCCTGAACGCGTGATTGCTGAAGCACAGGCACTGATTCAGCAGTCGCGTCGCGAGGCAGACCCGCGTAGCCTCGGACAGGCGCAAGCCCTACTGCAGCAACTGCCACAACGCAAGCGCCAGAGCCTGGATGTCATCGTACTCAACGCAACCATCGCGCAATCACAGCACCGCTTTGACGAGGCACGGCAAATACTCAATCATGGCCTGGCACAAACGTCATCTGTCTCACCGAACCCAACCGCCTTGGCACGCGCACAAGCCCTGTTGCTGCTGGCCAGCATCGAGCGCGTCACGGGCCACTACCGGGCGTCTCTGCAAGCGTGCAGGCAATTGACCGAGGTCGCCGCGGCACGCACCTACGCCGCAGCGTGTCTGGCCGAAACGCACTCGCTGCAGGGCAAACACAGTGAGGCTCGCACCGCCCTTGCGGCGTTGCTGAGCACGAGTGCCAACGACAAGGCACGCGCCGCATGGCTGCTGTCACTTAGCGCCGAGAACGAGGAACGTGCAGGAAACGACAAAGCAGCACAAACCGCCTACGAACAATCACTTTCCCTCCAAGCTGACCGCTACACCGCGATTACCTATGCCGATTTGCTGATCCGTACTGCACAGCCAGCGCTTGCAATTTCGGCATTACGTCACGAGCCGCAAACCGACGCGGTGCTGCTGCGCCGTGCATATGCGCTCAGGCAAATGCAAAAGCCAGAGTGGTTGAAGCTGCGTGACGAGCTTGCCGCACGCATGCGTGCGTCGCAGGCGCGCGCGAGTAATGCTGCGCTAGACGGTCATGCACGCGAGGCTGCGCAGTTCTACCTCTGGCTCGGCGACGACACCGCACAGGCGATATCTCTGGCACGGCAAAACTGGCAAACGCAGCGTGAGCCGGCTGACGCACTGCTGCTCGTCGATTCAGCACGCCGCACAAGCGCAGCTGAGCTGCAAAGCGCAAGCATGCAAGTGACCTCACTGGGGCTTGTCGATGCACGTATCAAGCTACCTGCAGCGAGGTGAGCGCATGAAGTTGCTGCAGTGTGCGCTGCTCACCTTACTGGCTTTGCTTGCGTCGCTGGCGCATGCACACAAACCGAGTGATGCCTACCTGTTCGTGAACAGCGATGCCGATAGCGGATCCATTGAAGTACGGCTAGATGTCGCGCTGCGCGACCTGCATCTCCTGCTGCCGCTGGACAACAACACGGATGGGCAACTCACCTGGGGCGAGCTCAAGTCACATCGCACCGCACTTGCTGCGTTGTTGGATCAGCACTTGCAACTGCAGCGCGGACGCAGCGAGTGCCACGTGGACTGGCAGGGTCAGCCGGGCAGCTTCGCACTACAGGATCGCAGCGACGGTACCTACCTCAGCCTGCACGGCCTTTCCCGCTGCGGCGATTCAGCTGCGAGCCAGACACTGGCCGTGCGCTACAGCCTGCTGCGCAACGAAGACGCAACGCACCGCCTGATCGCCACAACAATGCACGGCGCAATCACGAGCAGCCGTGTGGTCGATCCAAGCAGCGATACCGCTGCCAGCCTCACCGACATGAGCCCAGCTCAGGCGCTTGGCAGCTTCGTGCTGGACGGCGTGCACCATATTGCGATTGGCTACGACCACATAGCCTTTATTCTTGTACTGCTTCTCGGTATTACTCCGTTGAGTAGATATGCCTCGCTGCATATTCGTATTGCGCTTTGGATTATTACTGCATTTACTATCGCTCATTCAATCACGCTCTCCCTGGCTGCCACAGGTTGGCTTCGACTACCGGCCACCGGAGTCGAACTGGCGATTGCGGCAACCGTGGTGCTCGCAGCACTGAACAATTTGCGCAAGTTCATCCCTGGCCCACCGGCAGCGGTGGCATTCAGCTTCGGATTGGTGCACGGTTTCGGCTTCGCCGAGGTGCTGCGCGAGGCAGCGTTACCGCGTGATAGTTTCGTGTGGGCCCTAGCGGGCTTCAACATCGGCGTCGAGATTGGTCAGGCCACTATCGTCATGCTGTGGTTTGCTGCGGCAGCGGCCGTAACCTATGCACTGAATGTTCTACGCAGCATCAGACATAGAAGCCATGCATCGAGCCCAATAGTCGAGGAAGATGTGATTTCATCGGCACCGCAACTTCGCCTCATCCAATTTGGCTCTCTCAGCGTAGCAGTGATTGCGCTCTACTGGTTCGTCGAGCGCCTGCCCTTGTGATCACGAGCAAGGCAGCAGATGAGGCTGACGATGACGGTTCAACGTAGAACACCGACGTTTGTACTGCACACGTTGCCGGCCACTGCGGTCGCCGCATGCTTTTCTACTACAGCGCGGGCCGCTGGCAGACAGCCACGTGCAACTGGTGCGTGTCGCTGCATTACACCTTCTAAGTACTCTTATTATTCATATACTCATATATCTATAATGTCATTACTGGATATAAATAATGCAGTAGCAGCATGATAGATTGCACAGTATCAACAAAATGATTGATACTACATCTGCTTGAACAAGTGCGTAAAGCTGCGGCTGACGATCAACACCTCGCTGCGGCCGTGCAAATGCAGGTCTGCGCTGTCGCGCAGGCCGCGCACCACCTTGCTGACTTTATGCAAGTTCACAATGGTTGCGCGGTGAATTTGCGCGAAGTGATTCGGATCGAGGTCACGCGTCAGCTCGCGAATAGTGGTGCGGATCAAGTCCTCACCGCCCTCCCACACCACTCTGGTGTACTTCTCGTCAGACTGAAAGTAGTAAATCTGCTGCACCGGGATGAGCTTGACGCTTTGCCCCGCGGACGCCTTGATCCATTGCAGGTAGGTAGCCGGTGCGGGCATGTGCTGCGCCAGTTGCTGCAGCAACGGCACAAGTGCGTCTGCCGCAGCACCGGCGACTGCACCTCGCGAGCGGCTTTTGAGGCGCTGCACCGTATCGTCCAGACGTTGCTCGTCAAAGGGCTTGAGCACATAGTCGGAGGCGCCCAGCCGCAACGCCCGGATCACCTGA
>CAYSMM010000235.1:0-4291 GCA_964432095.1 uncultured Burkholderiaceae bacterium
GTCGATCGCCACCACGCCGCCACTGCTGCCGTCCCATGCGGGGGCGGTGAGCGGCGTGGCGCTGTTGAGGGTGAGTGCGGAATACTGCGGCACGCGAATGATCTGGTAGCTCTGCTGCCCCTGGGTCGCCGACGGAGCAGCTTGTGTGTAACTATTAATCAACCCGTTGCCCGCGCCCGAACCCTGAAACGTAATCGCAGAGCCCACTGCGCTGACGACCCGAACATATTCATGACGGCCTGCCGTCGGCGTGCCGGTGTAGCCCCGAGCAGGGTCGCCGGTGCGTGTGAGCTGGTTGCTGCACGGGCCCAAACCGTCGCCATAGCAATTGTTGTTGACGGCATTGATCGTGGCGCCCTGCATTTGCACGATCAGGAGCAAATCGCCCGTTTGCGGCGGCGTGGTCGCACCGCCCGTTCTGAGGGCTCCCAGGGTCAGACTGGTGGTGCCTGCAGTCAAGTTCGCGCCACCCGCATAGTAGGTATTGACGACTCCACTGGGCGAAGCCGGCCCGTCCTTACCTGGGATGGCACAAAGCTGCGCATAGACGGGCGTGTATGCAGCTGCAGCAATCAATGAAAAAGCGGCGGTGGCACTATACTTAGTAAGGTACTTGATCATATCCTGGTGTACTTACTGATTACGGTTTGAGTTTTCGCTATTTTCGTCTAGTCTTGGACATTCGCAACAACTGCTAACGACTTTGCACGCCAAACGTGACGAAATCGCCATAAAAAATGATCGAATTTCCCACACGCTATGGTTTCTTCGCCCTTTGTGTGACCGTCGCACTGCTTTCGGGCTGCATTTGGTGGTTCGACTTCTCGCAGCAGCCTGCCTGGGGTGCGGCAGCCATTGCGTTTGGCACGCTGTCGCTGGTCGGCATACTGGACTTGCTGCAAACCAAGCGCGCGATTTTACGTAATTACCCCATTCTCGGCCACCTGCGGTTTTTCTTCGAGTTTATCCGGCCCGAGATCCGCCAGTATTTCATCGAGGGCGACACTGATGAAAAACCTTTTTCGCGCGCGCAGCGCTCCATTGCCTACCAGCGCGCCAAAGGCGACACCGACAAACGGCCGCTGGGCACGCAGGCCGACGTGAAGGTGGCGGGCTACGAATGGATCAACCATTCGATGGTGCCCACCCAGCTCGCATCGCACGACTTTCGCGTGAATATCGGCGAAGGCCGCGCGCAGCCGTACAGCGCGAGCGTGTTCAACATCAGCGCGATGAGCTTCGGGGCTCTGTCGGCCAACGCAGTGCTCGCCCTCAACAAGGGCGCCAAGACCGGCGGCTTTTTCCACGACACAGGCGAAGGCAGTATCAGCGAGCATCACCGTGTGCACGGAGGCGACCTGGTGTGGGAAATCGGCAGCGGCTACTTCGGCTGCCGCAACGACGACGGCAGCTTCAATGCCGACAAGTTTGCCGCCAACGCCTGCAACTCCCAGGTGAAGATGATCGAGATCAAGCTGAGCCAGGGCGCCAAGCCCGGGCACGGCGGCGTGCTGCCGGGGCCCAAGGTCACGCGCGAGATTGCCGCGGCGCGTGGCGTTCCGGTGGGCGTGGACTGCAATTCGCCCGCACGGCATAGCGCGTTCACCACTCCGCTGGGGCTGCTTGAGTTCATCGAGCGGCTGCGTCATCTGTCGGGCGGCAAGCCAGTAGGCTTCAAGTTCTGCCTGGGCCACCCGTGGGAATGGTTTGGGATTTGCAAGGCAATGATGCAAAGCGGCATTACGCCCGACTTCATCGTCGTCGATGGCAAGGAAGGCGGCACGGGGGCCGCGCCGCTCGAGTTTGCAGACCACGTGGGCACGCCGCTACAAGAGGGGCTGCTGCTGGTGCACAACACGCTGGTGGGGCTGAACCTGCGCAGCAAAATCAGGCTGGGAGCCAGTGGCAAGATCATCACCGCATTTGACGTGGCGCGCACGATGGCACTGGGAGCGGACTGGTGCAACAGCGCGCGCGGCTTCATGTTTGCACTGGGCTGCATTCAGGCGCAGACCTGCCACACCGGCACCTGCCCCACCGGCGTGACCACGCAAGACTCGCTGCGCCAGCGCGCACTGGTGGTGCCCGACAAGGCCGATCGTGTGGCAAGCTTTCACCGCAACACCTTGAAGGCGCTCAAGGAACTGGTGGAGGCCTGCGGGCTGCAACACCCGCGCGACATCAAGCCACATCACATCGTGCGACGCATCAACGAACACGAGATCAAATTGCTAGCCAACCTGTTCCCTTTCGTGAAGCCAGGTGAGCTGCTGGCGCATATCGACCATGATGGCAAAGGCCCCGGCCAACCGTGGCCACACAAAGTGTTTGAGTTGTACTGGGGTCTGGCGCAGGCCGACAGCTTTGCGCCGGCAACGCCCTGATCGGCCCCTATCAACCCTATCACCATGAGCGATGAGGATTGCTTGCAGTAGCTCTCCAAACCATATACTCATATATCTATATAGCTTTATCTTCAATAAATTAAGACGGTAAAGGCTTATTAGTTATATGAGTATAATGATTGATGCTCAAGCCACACAGACTAGTCTGCCGCAGAACACTTGCGTTGGCAGCGACCTGTCCGTGACTTGTTGCTGTGTCCTGAGGCGCGAGTGACCCGCACCTGAATAGCCAGCCCAGCCTGACGGGGACAGGTCGGCTGAACGTAGGTTCAGCGGTAGATCAGGGATTGGAGGCCGCCCGGAATTGACGGCGGCTTGCGCGTAGCCGGCCACGCGAGTGAATGCCGGGCTAACAGCTTTTGTCATTTCACAACAGGGAATGTCAGTGGCAGCGGATTTTGTATGCCAGAAAACGCCTTGCAGTCCAATTCCTGCTAGGAAATAGCCGGTTGACCGTGCATTTGTAAGCAATTTGTCGCGCCTGAGGCATTACGTGCCACTACACACGCAAGCTGGCACGGCTTATGCCTAATCTCAATCGGGGGCCTCTCCAACCCCCGTTCTCCTGAGCAGAGTTTTCTGCAGTTATCCTCTCGATTTTGGCCTGGCTTCATCGCCGGGCCTTTTTATTGGTTTGCGTGCCGGTTGCGATCACGCACCCATCCAGCGCTCAAACAACCCACGGCTGCCTCGTGCCGCAGCGTGGCGGGCGATGAGCACGGCCACCAGCCAGTAAGCAGCAGCCATGGCCAGCAAGGCCGAGAACGGCAGCTTCAATCCGAGCTGGAAGCCCGCGCCGGAAAGCAGCAGCACCATCAGCACCGACAGGGTGAGGTAGATGCTCAGCGTGTAGCGGCCCGCAGGCGCAAGCCAGCGCAGCACTGCGGCAGTCGCAGGGTTGCCAGCGCCACGGTGCCACAGCAGCGCAGCGCCGCTCACGAGGGCTGCGTCCATCACGAGCCCGGGCCACATCACCACCGCCACCAGCCACACTTGCGAGCGCGCGTCCATCGCCACCATGCCGGCACCGAAAGCCAGGTTGAGCGGCACACCGATGAGGAGCGCCCACTTCAGTACACGACGCCACTGCGGTGCAAAACGCGCGGCATCGTCGAGCCAATGCACACGTGCCGCAAGCAGGCCCAACAGCATGGGTATCATCAATGCCGGCAAGACGTACAGCGGCAAGAACGCCGTGGCCGTCAGCCACACGCTGAGGTTGAGCCGCCACCACGGCCCCACACCCACAGCTATGGCCATGGACGGCGAGGGCGCCGCACCAGGTGGGGCGACTAACCACAGATTGCCAGCCACCGCCACAATGGTGAGCAGCACATTGATGACGACCAGCCACTGGATGCGCCGCACGAGTTGCGTCGGGTCAAGCATGGCCCAGCGCAGCAGCCAAAACCCGCACAACGCATAGGCGAGCAGAATGTCGCCAAAGAACAGCAGTGCGCCGTGCAGCACCCCAAGCCCCAGCAGCCGCCACATGCGCGCCTTGCGGTGCGCGAGTGCTACTGCAAGCGTCTCACCGCGTGCCTCCAGGTGCGCGCGCAGCGACAGCGCAAAGCTGTAGCCAAACAAGAACGCCAGCAGCGGGTAGCCTTTGGCCTCGAACACGGACGCCACGAGCGCGCGTAGCGTGGCC
This sequence comes from uncultured Burkholderiaceae bacterium, assembly GCA_964432095.1. GTDB lineage: Bacteria > Pseudomonadota > Gammaproteobacteria > Burkholderiales > Burkholderiaceae_C > CAYSMM01. The sequence goes on from CAYSMM010000235.1 coordinate 4,057, forward strand.
TCGAACGCCGTGCCCAGACCTGCGGCATAGGGCAGCTCGCGCAGGGGCTCTATCGGATAGAAGGTGAAGTTGACGATGCACACCGACAGCAGCGCCACAATGCGAAGCGCATCCACCAGGCCTTCGCGGCGCGGCACGGCAGCAGACACGAGCGCATTTGCTGCACGATCAACGCCTTGACCTAATTTTTTTTGATACTCCATGCACTAATTAGTCTTTACTGCTATGGTAAATA
>CAYSMM010000236.1:0-2446 GCA_964432095.1 uncultured Burkholderiaceae bacterium
ATTCATACTGTATAAAGTATATGTGCTTTACTGGTACTTATTAAAAGATTTAGCACATATAACTGTAATCAGTATCAACTTCTAGATATCACTTGACCCAACACGATAGCAGCTGCGCTCACGTTAAACCAGCGTCTGAACGCATGCTGGAACGACGTGGCATCAGCAAATCCCAGCAGTAATGTAATCTGAGTAATGTTGAGACCTTGCCGCAGGTAGCGCTGCGCTGCCTTTTTGCGCACGCCGGCCAGCACCTTGCGGAAGCTCGTGCCGTGCCTGTCTAGCAACTGGCGCAATTGAGCGGAGACCTCGGTACTGTTGAGCGCAATCCAGCTCTGAAGCTGGCCCCGCATGTGGTGCCGCTGTCGATTGGCTGCTGGTACCGAATGGCTTAATCACTATACATTATACTGCATAGTGCATATTCCATTAGTCTCAATATATACAACCAGAAACGTCTATATAGTCAATGGAGTATTAGATTAAATCCGCATTGCACTACTTGGCTGGGCTTTCGGGAATGGGCACACTCACCGTGCGGGTGCTACCGTTGGTTTGCGGAAAGCTGTCGAGCGCCGCACGGGCGAGGTACGGTATGGCGGGTGCGAGCTGATCGCTTCGTGTGTCGTTCTTAGCTGTGACCTCGTAGCGCTTGGCGCCGCTAGCTGCGTCGCTGATGTCGATGCGCAACTCGCGCACGAACCAGGGCGTTTCGACTGCGCGCGCGCGATGCGGCCAGTAGCTGCCATAAAAACCCCAGCGCGGCCCCCAGTAACCCCAACCCCAACCCCAGCCCCAGGCGCCATAGGGCCACCACGGATCGTCGATGTAGAAATCACGCCGCGTCTTGTCGGGCGTGATGCTGTAGCTGAGCGCTACTTTCAACTTGGCACTGCGTGCGTCGCCGGCCTCGGTAAAGCCCTTGGCGGCAAGCACCTCGCGTACTGCGGCCTCGTAGGTTTTATGCTCCAGGCTTTGCGCTTGCGACTCGCTGCGACTGAAGGTGTAGGTTTTGGGCGCGGCTGCGTCCCAATCCGAGAACACGGTCACCTGGCTGGGAAAACTATAGAGCGTACTGCAACCGCCCAGCAAACCCAGCAGCACTGTGGCTATTGCAATATAGAAAGGTCGCTTCAACATATTTACCCCCACTGAAAGTTGTTCAGTTGACTCAATTGGCTAGGCTGCCTGATAACCACTGAACGCTTTGAGCGCCGCTTGGCGCACAGGGTTCCTCATCAAACGCAATGTCACCGCCCGCGTCGGCTACGCCGGTAGCCTTGAGCGAGGTAAAGTCGTACTGCTTACGGTCCATCAGGTGCGAGGGTACGATGTTTTGCATGGCGTTGAACAGACTTTCCACCCGCCCTGGATACTTCTTCTCCCATTCTCGCAGCATGGTCTTGATCTGCTTGCGTTGCAGGCTCTCCTGGCTGCCGCACAGGTTGCACGGGATGATGGGAAACTGCCGGTGCTCGGCCCAGCGCTGGATGTCGGTCTCTTTTACATACGCCAGCGGGCGGATGACGATGTGCTTGCCGTCGTCGCTTTGCAGCTTGGGTGGCATGCCCTTCATCTTGCCGCCAAAGAAGGCGTTCAAGAAGAAGGTTTGCAGCATGTCGTCGCGGTGATGCCCCAATGCCACCTTGGTAGCCTTCAGCTCGGTGGCCACGCGATACAAAATTGCGCGGCGTAGGCGGCTGCACAGGCTGCACAGCGTCTTGCCTTCGGGGATGACGCGCGTGACGGTGGTGTAAGTATCTTGTTCTTCAATGTGAAACGGCACGCCGAGCTGCCGCAAGTAGTTGGGCAGCACCTCCTCGGGAAAGCCTGGCTGTTTCTGGTCGAGGTTGACGGCCACGATGTCAAATTGCACTGGAGCACGGGCCTTCAGACTCAGCAAAATGTCCAGCAGCGTGTAGCTGTCCTTGCCGCCCGAAAGGCACACCATCACTTTGTCGCCGGGCTCGATCATGTTGAAGTCGGCAATCGCCTGCCCCACCTGACGGTGCAAGCGCTTGGAAAGCTTGTTCATCTCGTGCGCATGCTTTTGCTGCGCCTTGCCGGGCCCGGCCAGCTTGGCCTGCGCCAATTGCGATGAAGGTTCGAGTACGACGCTCACGGCCCTCTCCTAGGCTTTTATGCGGAACACCTCGACGCCCACAGACTCGCAGTCGGGGTAAACGTCGGGCTTTTCGGTGGACACACGGGCTGCACGTACCTTGGGGTGCTGAAGCATCATGGCCAGCACGTCGTCGCACAGTGTCTCTTGCAAGTGAATGTGCCCCCTGGACACACGCTCAGCAATCGAACGGCGGATGAAGTCGTAATCCACCACTTCGTCCAGCTTATCGGCCCGCGGCGTGGTGTCTGCGAGCGTCACGTACAAATCGACATTGATCAACACGCGCTGCTCAGCCTTCTTTTCGAAGTCGTGCACACCGAT
>CAYSMM010000236.1:2456-4288 GCA_964432095.1 uncultured Burkholderiaceae bacterium
GTAGTTACGCAAGAAAACCCGCCGGCAATCGACGAGGCTGGGATGGCTGAGGGAAGACTGCATTGAGTGCTTTCAGTTCTGAATCATGAACGCCACATCACGCGGCAGGGGCATCAGGTGCTGGCCGCCGTCCACCAGCAGCGTGTGGCCGGTGATGGCTGGCGCGTCGAGTAAAAATCGCACGGCCTGAGCAACGTCGCGCGGCTCGGACGAGCGGCCCAGCGGCGCCATCGCATGCGCCTGAGCAAAGCCCGTATCGCTCATGTGCTCACCCGAGGTGAGCGTTATGCCTGGCGCAACGCCACACACCCGCACGCGTGGCGCAAGCGCCTGCGCCAGCATGGAGGTGGCCGCCTGCAGCGCTGCCTTGCTCAGTGTGTAGCTCAAATAATCGGGGTTGAGGTTCCACAATTTCTGATCGAGCAGGTTGATCACGCAACCCGTGGCACCGTCGTCTAGCAAACGGTGCAGCTCACGCGCCAACAACACCGGCGCTGCGGTATTGGCCGCAAACTGCCGCGCAGCCAGCGCGTAGCTGAAGTTTTGCGCAGTGTCGTATTCAAACGATGAGGCGTTGTTCACCACGGCATCCACACGGCCCAGTTGGCTGCGCACGGCAGGCAGCAATGCCAGCGCTTGCGCTTCGTCATTCAAGTCGGCCCGGAAACTTGCCGCCCGCGCGCCGTGGGCCGTAAGTTCGTCCACGAGTTGCTGGGCCTCAGCATGGGAACTGCGATAGTGAACCGCCACCGCCCAGCCCGCGCCAGCAAGCGTGCGCGTGATCTCGCGGCCAATACGCTTGGCAGCGCCGGTGACGACAGCAACGCGGTCTTCGGTCATTTCTACAATTGCGGCGTGAACATTGCCCAGACAAGCAGCAGTTTACCTGCACCCTCTCCCGAAGCGCAGGCCGTAAGTCATGCCTTGACGCAGCAAATTGCGCACGAAGTTGCGCTGGCCGGCGGATGGTTGCCGTTCGACCGCTATATGCAATTGGCACTGTATGCACCTGGGCTGGGCTATTACACCGCAGGGGCAGCCAAGTTTGCCGAGGCTGGCGACTTCACCACGGCACCCGAGATGAGCCCGTTGTTCGGCGCAAGCCTGGCCACGCAGGTGGCTGAGGTGTTGCAGCGCGAAGGCTTGAACGCGGTGCTGGAGTTTGGCGCGGGCACTGGCAAGCTTGCCGCACAGGTGCTCAATGCACTGCACAGCGAGCATGGCTTGAGCCCGCAATACAGCATTCTCGATGTATCACCTGACTTGCGCGAGCGTCAGGCCTGCACACTGCAAGCCTTGGCCCCAGCCAACGCCGCGCAGGTGCAGTGGCTCGATCAACTGCCTGAACAGTTTGAAGGCGTAGTGATTGCCAACGAGGTGCTGGATGCCATGCCTGTCAAGCTGCTCGTCAAGCTGAGTGATGGCTGGGCAGAGCGTGGCGTGGTATGCGAAGCGGACGGCATGCTGGGCTACGACGACCGCGCGTCGGCCGTGGCCCCCGCCGTGGATTGGGCGGCGCAACTGCCCACGGGCTACCTCACCGAGGTTCACCCGCAAGCCGAAGGCTTTGCGCGCAGCATGGCCTCCTGGCTCAAGCGTGGCGTTGCCTTGCTCATCGACTACGGCTTTCCCGAGAGCGAGTACTACCACCCGCAACGCAGTGCCGGCACCCTGATGTGCCACTACCGCCACCACGCGCATGGCAACGCGCTGCTCATGCCCGGCCTGCAGGACATCACATCACATATCAACTTCACGGGTATTGCTCTGGCTGCGCAGGAAGCGGGGTTAGACGTACTGGGCTACACCAGCCAGGCGCGCTTTCTCATCAA
>CAYSMM010000237.1:0-4237 GCA_964432095.1 uncultured Burkholderiaceae bacterium
CGCAAACAGTTGCTCGCTCTTCATACCCTCAGCGTTAAACTGTGCCGGGCGCTGCTTGATCAGCTCGCGCTCGTCGCTGCCCGCTCTGGCGAGCATGAATGAATCGGGCGTGAGAAAGTCGTTGTAGTTGATGCCGTACCAATCGCCATACGGGTCATCGGCCAAGCTGCTGTCGTGCAAGGCAGCTGCGCTGATAGTGCCAGCCGAAGTGGCCGACAGCGGCTTGACGTTGCGGCTCGTCCATTGGCCGTCGACATGACGCCATTCCACCAGTCGGCTGGACACATTGTCGAGTACGTTCACCAGCACATGCGAGCGTGTGAAGCTCACGCCTGACAGCGCCGTGCTGTCTGTCGGTTCAAACAGCACGGTGAAGTTGCGCTCGCCTTTCATGAAGGCGTCAAACGGCATGATGAGGTAGGAGCCGCGCTTGTAGGTGGTGCCCCCCACGGACCAATCGCTACGCAGGGAGATCGTGGCCCATTGGCGCACGGCGCTGAACACCGCATCCATCGGTTTATCAATGCGCACCGGCTTGCCGTCTTGCACAACGAACATCTCGTTGGTAAAGAAGTCGGGTGAACGACCAAAGAATGTGCGCTCATAGCCGCGTGATTTGGTAACAGTCGCCCAGGCCGACACGTCGCTCTCTTTGCCCTCCCACACGGTTTTGGCCTGTGCCAGCGGCGTGCCGCGCTTCCACTCTTTGACAAGACGCGCGTAGCCGCTCTTCGTCATGCTGCCGGGGCCGAAATCGGTACCTACGTACAGCGTGTCGGCATCCAGCCAATCCACTTGCGTTTTCGCCTCGGGCAGGTTGAAGCCATCTTTCACGAACTGCTTGGTGCTGAGGTCGAACTCGCGCATCACGCGCGCGTCGGCGCCCCCGCGCGAAAGACCGATCATGCAGCGTGTGTACTGCGGCGCCAGACAACTGGAACCAGCCCACACCCAGTTCTCGTTTTCGGCCTTACCCAATGCATCGATATCGAGCACCGTCTCCCACTTCGGGTTGGGCTTGCGATATTCCTCCAGCGTGGTGCGCCGCCACACGCCGCGTTTTTGCATCTCGTCTTGCCACAGGTTGTAGAAGTAGCCACCGATGCGAGATACATACGGAATGCGGTCTTTAGCATTCAAGATGTCGAGCATGCGCGCACGCACCGGAGCATAGGCCGCGTGCGACTGCAACTCGGCCTGCGATGCGGCGTTTTTCTCGCGCGCCCAGGCGAGCGCCTTGTCGCCCGTCACCTCTTCCAGCCAAAGATAGGGGTCTTCGGCAACGGCGGCTTGCTGCGCGATGGCAGATAAGGGCAGCAGCGCTGCAACACACATCAGTGCGCTACGCAGCACACGAAAACCGCAAGACTCGCCTGCATACATCATCACAATCTCGCCTGAATAAACTATTATACTGCAACAAGTATATAGCCGTTACTGGATTTGATTATTCCAGTAACTGCAAGTTACTCACATTAGTATTGATAATTAGCCGAGTGCAACAGCGAACTACTTTGCGCTCAGCTGCATCCACAGGTACGCATACTCCAGCGCCAGCAAATGTGCACGCTGCTCGTTGTCGGCTGCACCACCATGGCCGCCCTCGATGTTCTCGAAATACAGCACCGGGTGGCCCTGCTCCATCATGCGTGCCACCATCTTGCGCGCATGGCCGGGGTGGACCCGGTCATCGCGTGTCTAAGTCGAGAACAGCACCCTGGGATATTTGCCATCCTTCTTGATGTTTTGGTACGGCGAGTACTGGCGGATGGAGGCCCAATCTTTGGGGTCATCCGGGTTACCGTATTCGGCCATCCAGCTCGCGCCCGCCAAAAGCTTGTGGAAGCGCTGCATGTCTAACAGCGGCACCTGGCACACCACCGCGTTGAACAGCTCGGGACGCTGCGTGAACGTGGCGCCCACGAGCAAGCCGCCATTGCTGCCGCCCATGATGCCCAGTTGCTGGGGCGTAGTGATCTTACGCTTGATCAAATCCTCAGCCACGGCAATGAAGTCGTCGAAACTCTTTTGCCGGTTACCCTTGAGTGCCGCCTGATGCCAGCGCGGGCCGAACTCGCCGCCGCCGCGGATGTTGGCCACCACCAGCACACCGCCGCGCGAGTACCACGCGCTGCCAAAGCCGCCCGAATACCACGGCTGCTGCGACACCTCGAAGCCGCCGTAACCATATAGCAGCGTGGGCGCGGGTGCGCCCGGCTGCACACCCTTGGGCATCACCACGAAGTAAGGCACACGCGTGCCGTCTTTGGAGGTGGCGAAATGCTGCTCGGCCTTCATGCCGTCGGCGTCAAACAGCACCGGCCGCTGCTTGAGCAACTCACGCTCATCGCTGCCGGCCGTGCCCAGCATTAGCGAATCAGGCGTGAAAAAGTCGGTGTAGTTGACGATGTAGCGGTTGCCGAGCGAATCTCGCTTTTGCGTGCTGTCGTACAGCGAGCCCACGCCAATGGTGCCCGGGAACGGCGCCTTCACTGCTCGCTTGGCCCAAGCCTGCTGCGGCTTTGCAGGAATGGCCCACTCCTCCAGCCGGCTGGCCACGTTATCCAGCACATTGACGATGACATGCGATTGCGTGAACGAGTAGCCCGACAGCGATGTGGTGGCTGACGGCTCGAACAGCACCGTCATATTGCGGCTGCCTTTCATATAAGCGTCAAACGGCGCCACTAATAAAGAACCCGCCTTATAGCTTTTGCCAGCCACCGCCCAGTCGCTGCGCAGCTCAAGCGTCAACCAATTGCGATGCGTGCCCACGTTGGCATCTGCGGGTTTATCGATCTGCACGCGTTTGGCGCCTTTGCTCTGCACGAACGTCTCGCCCGAGTAAAAATCGATCGCACGGCCAAAGATCACCCGCTCAAAACCCGGCGTCTTGTCTACGCCGGCATAGGCGTACACGTCATCCTCCTTGCCCTCAAAAACCGTCGTTGCAGCCGTGAGCGGCGTGCCGCGCTTCCATAACTTGACCACTCGCGGATAGCCGCTCTTCGTCATGCTACCGGGGCCAAAATCGGTGCCTACATACAGCGTGTTGGCGTCTAGCCAGCTGACCTGCGACTTGGCCTCGGGCAGGGTATAGCCTCCCTTCACAAACTGCTTGGTGGTCAGGTCGAACTCGCGCACCACGCTGGCGTCTGCGCCGCCGCGCGAAAGCGATATCAAACACCTTTGGTATTGCGGCGCCAGGCAAGTTGCTCCCGCCCACACCCAATTCTCCTTCTCGGCTTTGCCCAAAGCGTCGATGTCGAGCACCGTCTCCCACTTCGGCTCACGCTTGCGGTACTCCTCAAGCGTGGTACGCCGCCACAGCCCGCGCTTGTTCGTCTCGTCTTGCCACAGGTTGTAAAAGTAGCCGCCCATGCGGTTGAAATAAGGAATCTTGTCGCGCGAATTCAGAATCTCCAGAATGCGCTTTCGCGAGGGCTCGTACTCCGGCCGCGCTGTCAGCAACTTTTGAGATTCGGCATTGCGCTCCTTGACCCATGACATGGGCTTATCGCCAGTCACATCTTCCAGCCACAGATACGGGTCTTGCTCTTGTGCCATCACTGCTCCAGCCACAACCATCAACAACATCGAAACGCCCACGCGTCTGTAATTGCCAAACATCAGCCGAGTCCTTAGAAACACCGTCACGACACGTCCTCCTTAAAGGTGGCCAGATGATAGTCGTTTGCACCAGCCAGCGGCACGCAAAGCGCATACAATGCGACGAAAGCAGCTATAACGCGACGGGCAGTGAACCCAACCCTGGGTTTGCAGTCCAACAAGGTCAGCTGCGGCAAAAGCCGCGCGACGTAACGAACACGGGGCCGACCCGGTTTCGACGTGGATGTTGAAGCAATTGAGAGCATGCCGAGCACCAGTACGCTCGCAAAACCACTGGAACAAAGTAACTGCAAACGACAACCGTTTTGCACTAGCCGCTTAATACCGGTTAGCATCGCAACAGCTCGCTGCTGGGCTGGGAGGGCAACCTCTGCGATGTCATCCACAGCAGCTCGGTTTGAACCGCGCCACGTAGTTCACGCCTAAACCCAGTGGATCGGCAAGCCTGCAGCGTGTGCGTGCGCGGCGGCAAGCTTAAAACCAAACCACAGCACTAAGCATGTAGCGCTTGATGTGGATTGTTCGCGGACGGGGGTTCAATTCCCCCCGGCTCCACCAAAATGAGAAAGCTCACCCCAGCGGGGTGGGCTTTTTCATTTTGTGGCTT
>CAYSMM010000238.1:0-4231 GCA_964432095.1 uncultured Burkholderiaceae bacterium
TGGCGTTGGTGGCTACGTCAAAGTCTTTGGGCTTCAGACCAGTGAGTAAATCGCGCACGGCGCCGCCGACGATGTAGGCCTCGTGCCCGGCTTGCTTCAGCGTCTCGACCACGTCGATCGCATTGTCGTCGAGCAGGCGCTGGTCGATGCGGTGCTGCTCGTAGCGGTATTCCACGCGCTTGCCGAATCGGCCGGCCTTATCGCCCTTAGACGACTTGGCGGCTGATTTACCGAGCAGTTTGTCGATGAATTTTTTGATCATGTGTGGGCCGTCACGACGGGAACAATTGCAGTATGCGCCAGCCGCGCTGCTCTGCAATCGCCCTGAGCGCGGGCTTGGGATTGGTGGCCACGGGCTCATGCACCTTCTCAAGCAGGGGCAGGTCGTAGGTGGAGTCGCTGTAGAACACGGTGTGGGCGTAGTCCTCAAAGCGCTGGTTGCGGCTTTCAAGCCAGCGCAGCAAATGCGTGATCTTGCCCTCGCCAATGCACGGCTCACCGACGATAGCGCCGGTGAACACTCCGTCTCTGACTTCTGGCACCGTGCCCAGGCCGTGCGGAATATTGAGCGCCTGCACGATGGGTTCTGTCATGAATGCGCTGGATCCTGTAATGAGTATAAGTTCATCACCGCTCTGTTGATGACCAGTAACGAGGCTATACACAGAAGAGTTTGAGGGTGAATGAAGGTGGGGCTCGATGTGCGATGCCACGAAACGTGCGCGCAAGTCATGTGCAGCCTCCACGGATATACCGCGTAGCGCGCCATACACGTAGTCGATGTACTCGTTGACACCCAGATCGCCGGACTCGTATCGACGTTCCATGTCATTTGCCACTGCCTCACGCGGCAGGTGCGCGCGCTCGCGAGAGAGAAAGCGCATCCACTCCAGCTCGCTGTCCAGCGGGATGAGGGTGTGATCGAGATCGAAAATGACCAATGTGCGTTTGGCGTTGCTCATGCGGCTTTGTCATCCTGGCCTAGCATGGCCTTGAGCAGTGGCAGCGTGACGGTACGCTTTGCGCCGAGCGAGTAGCGGTCTATGCGCTCGATCAGCTTCATCAGCGAGCGCATGTCGCGCGAGCAATGCGCCAGCACCCAGCGCGCCAGTTCCTCCGAAAAATCGAAACCGCGCGCCGACGCGGCGCTGCGCAACGCCAGCAACTTGTCGCTGTCATCCAGCGGCTGAATGTGAAAGCTTTGGCCCCAGGCCAAGCGGGTGCGCAAATCATCGCGCAGTTTCAACTGCGCAGCCGGCAGGTTGCCGGCAGCAATCATACTGACGCCGCGTGCAATCGCGCTTTCGTAAATCATGAATGCGGCGCGCTGCTTGGCCACGTCGAACAAATGACAGTCGTCCAGCGCCGCGATTTCCCAGCGCGTGTCCGACAATGTCATTGTCAGCGCATCCACTGGCCACTGCGAGGTATCGGTATGCGCGCTCAGATAGATGGCATGCTCGCCTTGCGCCATCACAGCGGCGCAGGCGGCGTGCAGCAAATGCGTTTTGCCGCAACCGGGCTCACCATGCACATAGGCTGCACCGCGCGGCGGCGCCTTGGGCGAGGCCGCGAGCATGGCCAGGGCATTAAGCGCTGGCTCGTTGCGGCCGGGGAAGAAGCTGTCGAAGGTGTGCAGCGCTTCGGCAGGCGGCAGGTCGAGCGCAAGTTGTTGGGCCGCAGGCATGGTGAAGGCTCAGTTAGCACCGGTAAACAGACGCGTTTGGCGGTATGCAGCCAGTGCCCGCTTGAGCGCCACGGCCACCACCGCACTGGCCGGCAGCGCAACCAGCACACCAACGAAGCCGAACAACTGACCGAATGCCAAGAGTGCAAAGATCGCGGCCAGCGGATGCAGGCCGATGCGCTCGCCCACCAGTCGCGGCGTGAGTACCAGGCTTTCTACCACTTGCCCCACCCCGTAGACAAAGGCCACCACGCCTAGCGCGTACAGCGCATCAAACTGCAACAGGCCGGCCACCACGGCCAGCAGCAGGCCGATGCCAAAGCCCACATACGGAATGAACATCGCCAGACCGGTGAACAGGCCAATAGGCCATGCGAGGTCATAGCCTGCAATCATCAGCGCGATGGCGTAGTAAAGCGCCATGATCACCATCACCAGTAGCTGGCCGCGCAGATATTGCGCCAAAACACCGTCGGCCTCATCCAGAAAGCTCAGCACTTTGTCTTTCACGCCCGCAGGCAGCAGGCTTTGGGTTTGCGTTACGACACGGGGCCAGTCCATCAACAAATAAAACAGCGCCACGGGAATCAGTATTGCATCGCCCAGCACGGTGAAGAACAGGCTGCCGCCCACCTTCACAGAGGAAAGCAGCGCGGTGCCGATGTCCTGCGCGTTGTCCGAGAGCGCATCCTTCACCATCTGGCGCAGACTTGCAAAATCCAGCTTGATATTGATGCCCAGTTGCTGCAACAGCGGCGTCAGCCAGGCGTTAAGCCTGTCGAGCAACTGCGGAATCTGTTCGCGCAAAAGCGGAATCTCGCGCACGATCACCGGCACGATCAGCAACATGACCGACACCGCCGCCACCACGAACAGCACGATGACCAGCGCCACGCACACCACGCGGGGCAGGCGCAGCGCCTTGAGCGATGCGAGCTTTTCCACCGCCGGGTGTAGCGCATAGGCCAGCACGGCGGCCGTGGCAAACGGCACCAGCACCGGGCCGAGCAAATAGACGATGAGAATGAAGGCTGCAATCGCAGCCGCGTAGGGCCAGTGACGGGTGAGGCTTGGGTTCAAGGTGATCGCAGTTTGTGTGCTGTTGGGCTAAGTACAATTAGCGATTTTACAGAGCGCGCCCGGCGCATCGCTGCCAGTGCCTGTGGCAGGCTCATTGCATTCAGACTCTCGCATCATGACCTCCATCAAATCTCCTCTGACCTACAAAGACGCCGGTGTGGACATCGACGCCGGAGATGCACTCGTCGAGCGCATCAAGCCGCTGGCCAAACGCACCCTGCGCGAGGGAGTGCTGGCGGGCATAGGCGGTTTTGGTGCGTTGTTCGAGGTGCCCAAGCGCTATAAGGAGCCGGTGCTGGTGAGCGGAACCGACGGCGTGGGCACCAAGCTCAAGCTCGCGTTTGAATGGGGCATGCACGACGGCGTGGGCCAGGATCTCGTTGCCATGAGCGTCAACGACGTGCTGGTGCAAGGCGCCGAGCCGCTGTTCTTTTTGGATTACTTCGCCTGCGGCAAGCTCCATGTGGATGTAGCTGCGCGCGTGGTGGCCGGCATTGCCAGGGGCTGCGAGATTGCGGGCTGCGCACTCATTGGTGGCGAGACGGCCGAGATGCCCGGCATGTACCCCGACGGCGAGTACGACCTCGCGGGCTTTTGCGTCGGCGCAGTCGAAAAGGCCGAAGTGATCAACGGCTGGAACATCGAACACGGCGATGCTGTCATCGGCCTTGCGTCCAGCGGCGTGCATTCCAACGGTTACTCATTGGTGCGCAAGATTGTCGAGCGCAGTGCGGCCAGCCTGCCTGCCACACTGGACGGCAAGCCGCTGCGTGAGCGCGTCATGGTGCCCACGCGCATCTACGTGAAGCCCGTGCTCGAGCTGATGAAGCATGTCGCCGTGAAGGGCATGGCGCACATCACAGGCGGCGGCCTGGTGGAGAACATTCCCCGCTGTCTGCCTGATAGTGTGACTGCCGAGATCGAATCCACCGCCTGGGCCATGCCCGAAATCTTTGAGTGGCTGCAACGCGAAGGTGGTGTGCCGTCCAAAGAGATGCACCGCACCTTCAACTGCGGCATAGGCTTCGTCATCATCGTGAGCGCCGCACACGCCAGCCAGGCATGCAGCATCTTGCGCGCAGCAGGCGAGAGCGCACAGATCATCGGTCGCATCCGCCATCGCGGTTTGTCTGAGCCGCAGACCGTGGTGGTGTAAGCGTCGCGGCTGTGTCAGGTCCTAGAACATTGCGTGCCGCTCGTGCATGCGCTGCCGCAGAGATTAACCTTGCAACTGTGACGGAGTAATTGGCGGCGTGGCCAGATCAAAGCTCCAGCGATGCCGGCTCGCATTCAGCAATGAGCAGGATCTTGAAGTCGCTGACCGCTACTGCATTGCAGCTTGACTTTTGTGTGATGCATGGACTGATGTGCCAGTAACCAGCCACCAGATGCAGTATTCAAGCAGGCCACGGTTAGTAGTCAGTATTGCACAGCCCACACTTCTATGTACGCTTATCTAATCAG
>CAYSMM010000239.1:0-4174 GCA_964432095.1 uncultured Burkholderiaceae bacterium
ACCCGGAGATAAAGGATACTGTAATGGTCAACATTCTGATTGCCGAAGACGACCAAGTACTGGCCGATGGCTTGTCGCGCTCGCTCAGGCAGGCGGGCTACGCGGTTGACCACGTGGCCAGCGGCGCAGAGGCCGACGCCGCACTGGCCAGCTCCAGCTTCGAGCTGGTGATACTCGATGTGGGCCTGCCGCGCATGAGCGGCTTTGAGGTGCTGCGCAAGCTGCGTGCCCGCGGCACCAAAACCCCGGTGCTTATTCTCACCGCCGCCGACAGCGTGGAAGATAAGGTGAAGGGGCTGGATTTGGGTGCTGACGACTACATGGCCAAGCCCTTCAGCCTGCCCGAGCTGGAGGCTCGGGTGCGTGCGCTTACGCGCCGCGGCGCAGGGCAGGCCAACCCGCTGATCCGCCACGGCCCGCTGTCGTATGACTCGGTGGGCCGCGTGGCCTACCTCAACGAGCAGATGGTGGAGCTGTCGGCGCGCGAGCTGGGCTTGCTGGAGATTTTTTTGCAGCGCATCGGGCGCCTCGTGAGCAAAGATCAACTGGTCGATCAATTGTGCGAGTGGGGCGAGGAGGTGTCGACCAACGCCATCGAGGTGTATGTGCACCGCCTGCGCAAGAAAATCGAAACCGGCCCGGTGCGCATTGCCACGGTGCGCGGCCTGGGTTACTGCCTGGAAAAAGTGCCGCAATAAGTCTGATGTTTATGGCGTAAGGAAATGCTGAAGAAGTCTGGCGAGCGGGCGCAAGGCAAACAACGGGGGCCCAGAGGAACCGGAGCTTACTCAAGCGTAAGTGAGGATTCCGACTGGGCTGTGACGCCGTATTGCGCCCGCGCAGCCACTTATTCAGCTTTTCCGTAGCATTGCCGCGTGACCGTTACTCATCCGCCCCACGCCCCCAAGCCCGCCACTGCGCCACGCACACTGTGGCCGCGTGCGCCGTTTCGCACCGAAGCAAGCCTGTCGCTGTTCGGCGAGATTCTCGACTGGATGCTGGCGCCCATGCTGATCGTGCTGCCAATCTCCATCGCCGTCACTTACCTCACTGCTGAAAAGCTGGCCAACAAGCCGTTTGATCAGGCGCTGGAGGACAACGTGCGCGCTCTGGCGGCACAGGTGCGCGTGACGCCACAGGGCCGCGTGCAGTTCAACCTGCCCACGCCGGCATTGGACGTGCTGCAAAGCGATGAGGCCGACCGAAAGCTCTATCAAGTTTTGGGGTTGCGCGGTGAATACTTGAGTGGTGACCGCAGCCTGCCGGTGCCGCCCGAGGGCGAAGAGCCGACCGTGGACAGCGTGCGCGTGCGCGACGACAGCGTGCAGGGCGAGCCGATACGTGTCGCATACTCCTGGGTGCAATTGGCCGACTCTGCACAGCCGCAAGGCGGTAGCCGTCTGGTACTCATCCAAGTAGGTGAGACATTAGTCAAGCGCGAGCAGCATGCACGTGATATTGTCATCGGCGTGCTTTTCCCGCAGTTCCTCGTATTGCCGCTCATCGTGCTGCTGGTGTATCTCGGTCTCACGCGCGGCCTGCGTCCGCTCGGCCGGCTGCAAGAGCGCATCCGCGAGCGGCGTCCCGACGACTTGCGGCCGCTGGAGGAGTACGCCGCGCCTGAGGAGGTGCGCCCGCTGGTGCAGTCGCTCAATGGCCTGATGGGCAAGCTCAACCAGACGCTGCTGACGCAAAAACGCTTCATCGCCGACGCAGCGCATCAGATGAAAACGCCGCTGGCAGGGTTGCGCACCCAGGCCGAGCTGGCGATGCGACAGACCGATCCCGCAGAGCTCAAAAACTCACTCAAGCAACTCGTGCGCAGCACGCAGCGCGCCACGCATGTGATCAATCAACTGCTTGCGCTGGCGCGTACAGAGCACGCGGGCGCGAGCATGCCCATGCAAAGCATCAACCTGGTGCAGCTCGCGCGCAAGGCTGCGCAGGACCACGTGCCAGCGGCGTTGGACAAGGCCATAGACCTGGGCTTCGTGGCCGATGAGGACACGCCGCCTGTCCACGGCCATGCGGTATTGGTCAAAGAGCTCATCAACAACCTGCTGGACAACGCACTGGCCTACACACCGCGCGGCGGCACTGTCACGGTGTGCGTGCAGCCGGGTTTGTCAGGCCGGCAAGCCGAACTGCTGATCGATGATTCCGGGCCGGGTATTGCCCCCGCTGAGCGCGAGCGCGTGTTCGACGCGTTCTACCGATCGCTGGACACCCAGCACAGCAATACCGACGGCAGCGGGCTTGGCCTGGCCATCGTCAAAGAGATTGCAAACCAGCACGACGCCACAATCCGCGTGGAATATAACCCGCAGCAGAATGGCAAAGACCTTCCGGGTGCACGCGTGAGCGTGTCGTTCCCCGCGCAGGATGCCGCTGCGCAGGAGCACACCGGCAGCAGGGCTGCGTTAGCCGTACCGGCGAATAGTCCCTAGGTTTAGCCGCTCCGTATCGACGCAGTGCCTCAGGCGAATGTGCGACACAAACTCGCCAAATGGTCCGGGCGCTCAGCGCCCCGCAATCGTGCCGTTATCCATGCGCACGCGCTCGCCCACCTCCCAGCCGGGATAGACGGCGTAGGTAAAGCTTGCGATCTTGCCATCGTCCATTTTCACCACCACGTCGTACTTGGGCCTTTCGCGCGCAGCGAGATCGACATAAAACACCCAGTACGGCCGCACATAGCCGTATGAAGTCCAGACCAGCGCAGGCGTCGCCGTGGACTGGCTGGCGGGTTGGGTGTTGTGCGGCACGATGGCTTGCACGGTGCCGCAGTCTTTGCAGCTTATGGCAGCTCGCGGGGTTTGCTGTGCAAACGCTGCGCCCGCGGCACAAAGCAATAGCCCGAGTGTGAAGCGAATGGATGTGTTCATCTGGACTCCTTGGTTTGTTTCTTAAAAACTCTACTCCGACTTATCTGCGCGACACGCTGTTGCCTTCGACCTTCACCTTGTCGCCTGCAGCATAACCGGGCAACTGCGAGAAGGTGAAGGTGCGTATGGCGCCGTTGTCTAGCTTCACCACCACGTCGTACACGGTTTTCTTGCGCAGGTTGCGCTCGATCTGATGGCCGGCCACACCGCCGACGACCGCTCCACCGACTGTGGCGATCTTCTTGCCGCTGCCGCCGCCGATCTGATGGCCGAGCACACCGCCCACCACCGCTCCCGAGACCGCGCCCACGCCGGTGCCCCTGCCTTTGACGGTGCGTGACTTCACGCTGCTCACAGTGCCGCACTCTTGGCAGATCAGGCTGACGCCGCTCGTCGATTGCGCCACCTTGGCCGCAGCGGCGGCCGGGGCGGGCTGGGTGATCTGCGCCAGCGCTGTGCCATACATGCAAAGCGCGGCCGCCAGCGCCAAAGCCGCCTGGGCGGTGATGCGTACGGGTGTGTTGCGATGCCAGTTCAAGATGTCCTCCTCATGCGGTGTGGGCATGCATTCACGATGCACGCATCACTGCACTCTACGCCTGGCTCTGCACCCGCTCAATACCGCAACTGCGGGGGGGGGGGCGAGCAACACCTCCAGCCAGACTTATGCGCGCTTGAATGTGTCGAGCTTGATGCCTTCGCGCTGCATCGCTGCAGCCACACCCGGCACCGCCGCAACGCGCTGCGCATATGCCGCCAGTTGGGGAAATTCTGCGGCTTGATCGATGCCGGCGAAACCCGCCCATCGGTACAGTGTGAGTGCGTAGAAATCTGCAAAGCCCGCTTGGTTGCCGAACAGGAACGCAGTAGTGGCCACGGCACGCACCTGCTCGTCAAGCTCGGCCATGTAGCTGCGATACCGGGCTTGTGCGACGGCTTTTATGTCCGCCTGCCCAGCTTCGGTGGCGGCAAATAGCGCAGAGCGAAAAAACCGCGTGAAGCACGGGTGGATGCTGTTGTTCATGTACATGAATAGTGCCCGCGCCTTGGCACGTTGCAAAGGCTGTGCAGGCAGCAAGCCGGCATCCGGATAACGCTCGGCGATGAACTCGCATATCGCCACGCATTGGTCCAGATGCACACCGTCCACAGTGAGCGCGGGCACCTGACCGTGCGGATTGACCGTCAGGAACTCGGGTTTTTTCAGGTCGCCTTCGCGCATATTGAGCATGCGCGGCTCATAGGCGGCATTGGCCACCTCAAGCGCCGCATGCGGCACAAACGAGCAA
>CAYSMM010000240.1:0-4147 GCA_964432095.1 uncultured Burkholderiaceae bacterium
ATCCTGCCCGAGTTCATCGGCCTGACGGTTGCCGTGCATAACGGCAAACAGCATGTGCCGGTGTATGTGACCGATCAAATGGTCGGCCACAAGCTGGGTGAGTTCGCATTGACCCGTACGTTCAAGGGTCACCCAGCGGACAAAAAAGTAGCGAAGAAATAAGGAGCACGCACATGGAAACCCGTGCTGTAGTAAGAGGCGTGCGCCTGTCTTGTTACAAGGGCCGCCTCGTGGCCGACATGATTCGCGGCAAGAAAGTGGGACTGGCCCTGAACCTGCTGACCTTCTCTCCGCAAAAAGCGGCTGGCATCATCAAAAAAGGCTTGCAGTCTGCGATTGCCAATGCCGAGCACAACGACGGTGCCGACATTGACGAGCTCAAGGTCAAGAGCATTTACGTGGAACAAGCGGCCACGCTGAAGCGTTTCTCCGCACGCGCCAAGGGCCGTGGCAACCGCATCAGCAAACCGACCTGCCACATTTTCATCACCGTCGGCGACGGCAAGTAAGAAGGCAGGCAAGGAAAGACTATGGGACAAAAAATCCATCCGACCGGCTTTCGTCTGGCCGTCACCCGCAACTGGGCATCGCGCTGGTACGCTGGCAAGCGAGACTACGCCAAGATGCTCAACGAGGACATCGAGGTGCGCGAGTTTCTGAAGAAGAAGCTCAAGAACGCGTCCGTGTCGCGCGTGCAGATCGAGCGTCCAGCCAAGAATGCCCGTATCACCATTTACAGCGCTCGCCCGGGCGTCGTGATTGGCAAGAAGGGCGAAGACATCGAGGCGCTGAAAGCCGCACTGGCCAAGAAGCTGGGTGTGCCGGTGGCCGTGAACATCGAGGAGGTGCGCAAGCCAGAGA
Organism: uncultured Burkholderiaceae bacterium; assembly: GCA_964432095.1. Classification (GTDB taxonomy): domain Bacteria; phylum Pseudomonadota; class Gammaproteobacteria; order Burkholderiales; family Burkholderiaceae_C; genus CAYSMM01. The sequence continues at coordinate 862 of CAYSMM010000240.1, forward strand.
CCGATGCTCAATTGATTGCCGACAGCATCACCCAGCAGCTCGAAAAGCGCATCATGTTCCGCCGTGCAATGAAGCGTGCCATGCAAAACGCCATGCGCATGGGCGCGCAAGGTATCAAGATCATGTCAGCAGGCCGCCTGAACGGCATCGAGATCGCGCGTACCGAGTGGTACCGCGAAGGCCGTGTGCCGCTGCACACGCTGCGTGCCGATATCGACTACGGAGTTTCAGAAGCCAAAACCACGTACGGCGTCATCGGCGTCAAGGTGTGGGTGTACAAGGGTGACACGCTCGGCCGCAATGAAGCGCCCGCCAGCAAGACCGCTGCTCCCGAGGCTGAAGAGGAACGCAAGCCCCGCCGCGGTGGCCCGGCCAAGCCTGGTGCGGGTCGCCGCCCTGCGCGCCGTGTAGACGGCGCTGGCAGCGGCACCCCCGCAGCGGACAAGCCTGCAACACCGGCAGCCGACGCCGCTGTCGAAGTGAAGAAGCCCGCTGTCAAGCGCGTGCGCAAAGCAGCGACGCCAGCTGACGGCGGCGCCAAAGGAGAGTAACGATGCTGCAACCCGCTCGTCGTAAATTTCGCAAAGAGCATAAGGGCCGCAATACCGGCCTGGCCACCAATGGCACCAATGTGTCGTTTGGCGACTTCGCACTGAAGGCCACTACCCGTGGCCGCCTGACTTCGCGTCAAATCGAGGCGGCTCGCCGCGCCATTACCCGTCACGTCAAGCGTGGCGGCCGTATCTGGATTCGCATTTTCCCGGACAAACCAGTCTCCAAGAAGCCGGCCGAGGTGCGCATGGGTAATGGTAAAGGTAATCCGGAGTATTACGTCTCCGAGATACAGCCCGGCAAGGTGCTGTATGAAATCGAAGGCGTGACCGAGGCGCTGGCGCGCGAGGCGTTCCAATTGGCTGCTGCCAAGCTGCCTGTGCGTACGGTGTTCGTCGCCCGTCAAGTGGGTGCGTAATCGCAACCCAGGAGCAATGCAATGAAAGCCAAAGATCTGCGTAGCAAAGATACGCAAGCACTGACCAAAGAACTGCGCGAGTTGCAAAAGGCGCACTTTGGCCTGCGCATGCAAAAAGGCACACAACAATTGAACAACACCAGTCAACTGACGAAGGTTCGCCGCGACATCGCTCGCGTGCAAACCGTCCTCAACGAGCAGGCCCGGAAGGCGGTGACCAAATGACCGAAGCGCAAACCCAGCGCAGCTTGAAGCGCACCCTCGTTGGCACGGTTGTCAGCGACAAAATGACCAAAACCGTCACGGTGCTGGTCGAGCGCAGCGTGCAGCATCCGCTGTACGGCAAAGTCGTGAAGCGCTCCAACCGCTTCCACGCCCACAATGAAAACGCCGAGATCAAGGTCGGCGACAAGGTCGAGATCGAAGAATCCCGGCCCTTGTCCAAAACCAAGAACTGGGTAGTGACAAAACTGCTCGAGAAAGCACGTATCGTCTAAGCACGCTACAGTGCTGCATGAGCAGCGATCGCGCCGAAGGCCGCCAGCAGCGATGCTCGCGGCCTTTTGCATGTTTGGTACTCCGGATTGTATAACGCATCTTCTGGTATTGGGGATTGCGGAGATGCCTATATACAGTAATGAGTACTTCCTGTTCAGCACTGCGTACGATCACAGTACGCACTCATTTGACGCTCGCGCACTTACCCTCATCCACACCCTATCAGGAGTCATCACATGATCAAAGTTGGCGACAAGCTCCCTGCCACCACTCTCATGGAGTTCATCGAAGTCGAAGGCAATGGCTGCAACGTCGGCCCCAATCCTTTCGACGTACAAAAAGAGGCCGCCGGCAAGACCGTGGCCATCTTCGGTTTACCCGGTGCATACACGCCCACCTGCAGCGCCAAGCATGTACCAGGCTACGTGCAGAAGTACGATGAACTCAAAGCCGCTGGCGTAGACGAGATCTGGTGCGTCAGCGTGAACGACGCATTCGTGATGGGCGCTTGGGGGCGCGACCTGCACACCGGTGGCAAAGTCCGCATGATGGCCGACGGCAGTGCCGATTTCACCAAAGCCACTGGTCTCACGCTCGATCTCACGGCACGCGGCATGGGCCTGCGCAGTAACCGCTACAGCATGCTGGTCAAAGACGGCGTCGTGACCGCACTCAACATCGAAGGCCCGGGCAAGTTCGAGGTGAGCGACGCCGACACCCTGCTGGCACAGGCCAAGCAAGCCGCTTGATCGCGCGCTCACTGATGGCTGAGACGGCCAGACCACATGGTGGTGAGCAAGCTCGGCGTTATTAATACTGTATACCCTATCATGTACTTACTGGTCATAAATAGAACAGAGAAAGCGTAATAGTAATAAGGGTATGTGATATAAGAACACAGCCTTTCCTTCGGTAAAGCAGGTCATACCTGCTCCAGATACATGAATCTCGGGTAGTCAGGGTCTTGAGGCCATGGCTCACCGTCTGGAACCTTGGGATGCCAAGGTGGGATGCTCGATTGCCTAGGCAGGCTGCTCTATTTCGCGCGGTTCCCCGTATTTCTCCCTGTACGCTGTTGACAGTGCTTGGGGAACAAGCCATAATAATGAGCTTTTCCGCTCTTGGCGGTGCGTTTCGCGCCAAGAGATTCTGCCCAATCAGGGCGTGCTTCATCCGTGCGGTGCAGCTCGATCTGGCGGGCCCAAGACTGACTGGCAAGGTTGGCGCGTTGCGCAAACCAAACCGGATTAAGTTGGGAACTTGAACAAATGATCCAGACACAATCACGGCTCGACGTGGCCGACAACACGGGCGCCAAATCCGTCATGTGCATCAAGGTGCTGGGCGGCTCCAAGCGCCGTTATGCCAGTGTGGGCGACATCATCAAGGTGTCCATCAAAGAGGCGCAGCCGCGCGGACGTGTGAAAAAGGGTGACGTGTATAACGCTGTCGTCGTTCGTACCTCCAAGGGCGTGCGCCGCAATGACGGCTCGCTCGTCAAGTTCGACGGCAACGCCGCTGTGCTGCTCAACGCCAAGCTCGAGCCCATCGGTACCCGTATCTTCGGCCCGGTCACGCGCGAGTTGCGTACTGAGCGATTCATGAAGATCGTCTCGCTGGCCCCCGAAGTGGTTTAAGGAGCGCTGAGCATGAACAAGATCATCAAAGGTGACGAGGTCATCGTCCTTGCCGGCAAAGACAAAGGTCGCCGCGGCAAAGTGCTGTTGCGCAAGGATGAAAGCAAGGTTGTGGTCGAGGGTATCAATGTCGTTCGCCGCGCCACCAAACCCAACCCGATGAAGGGCACCACGGGCGGGC
>CAYSMM010000241.1:0-4143 GCA_964432095.1 uncultured Burkholderiaceae bacterium
GCTCACGGATCACCTCTTCGAGGATGTCCCACACCACAGGCGTTTGCGCTTCAACTTCCTTCTTGGCCGCCTTGATGGTGGTGGCAATGCCCATTTTCTCGAGCCGCTCGAAAATGAATGGTTTGAACAGTTCGAGCGCCATCAGCTTGGGCAAGCCGCACTGATGCAGCTTGAGCGTCGGCCCGACTACGATGACAGAGCGGCCCGAGTAATCCACACGCTTGCCCAGCAGGTTCTGGCGGAAGCGGCCACTCTTGCCCTTGATCATGTCGGCCAGCGACTTGAGCGGGCGCTTGTTCTGGCCCACCATCGCCTTACCGCGGCGACCGTTGTCGAGCAGTGAGTCCACCGCCTCTTGCAGCATGCGCTTTTCATTACGCGCAATGATCTCAGGCGCCTTCAACTCCAGCAAACGCTTCAGGCGGTTGTTACGGTTGATCACGCGGCGATACAGATCATTGAGGTCAGAGGTCGCAAAGCGGCCGCCGTCCAGCGGCACCAACGGGCGCAAGTCCGGTGGCAGCACCGGCAATACTTCCAGCACCATCCACTCGGGCTTGGTGTTGGAACGCTTGAAAGCCTCTAGCACCTTGAGGCGCTTGGAGTTCTTCTTGACCTTGGCTTCACTGCCCGTCAAATCGCCACGCAGCATCTCGATCTCGCGGTCGAGGTCGATGGCGCGCAGCAGGTCGCGAACGCCCTCACCGCCCATCAGCGCGGTGAACTCGTCGCCATACTCCTTGCGCTTGGCGTCATAGTCTTCCTCGCTCATCACCTGGCCGCGCTTGAGCGGCGTCATGCCCGGCTCGGTGACTACATAGGCCTCGAAGTACAGCACGCGTTCGATGTCACGCAACGTCATGTCAAGCACCAAACCGAGGCGTGACGGCAATGACTTCAGGAACCAGATGTGCGCGGTCGGACAGGCCAGCTCGATATGGCCCATGCGCTCGCGGCGCACTTTGGCTTGCGTGACTTCGACGCCGCACTTCTCGCAGATGACGCCACGGTGCTTCAGGCGTTTGTACTTGCCGCACAGGCATTCGTAGTCCTTGATGGGGCCGAAAATCTTGGCGCAGAACAAGCCGTCACGCTCAGGCTTGAAGGTGCGGTAGTTGATTGTCTCGGGCTTTTTCACCTCGCCGAAAGACCAGGAGCGGATTTTCTCGGGTGATGCGATGCCGATCTTGATGGCATCGAAATGCTCATCAGCCTGAAACTGCTTGAACAGGTCTAGCAATGCTTTCATGTCTGTGACCTCTTCCTTCGATTAGTTGCGCTCGAGCTCGATATCGATACCGAGCGAACGAATTTCTTTAACGAGCACGTTGAACGACTCGGGCATGCCTGCGTCGATGATGTGATCGCCCTTGACGATGTTCTCGTACATCTTGGTGCGGCCTTGCACGTCGTCGGATTTGACGGTGAGCATTTCCTGCAGCACGTAGGATGCGCCGTAGGCTTCGAGCGCCCACACCTCCATCTCGCCGAAACGCTGACCACCAAACTGTGCCTTGCCGCCCAGCGGCTGCTGAGTCACCAGGCTGTAGGGGCCGGTTGAGCGGGCATGCATCTTGTCGTCCACCAGATGGTGCAGCTTGAGCATGTACATGTAGCCCACCGTCAACGGGCGCTCAAACGCGTCGCCGGTGCGACCGTCATACAGTACGACCTGCGTCTTGTTGCTCTTGAGCTGTAGCTTCTCGGCCAGATCATCGGGATAGGCCAGATCGAGCATCGCGCGGATTTCCTCTTCCTTGGCTCCATCGAACACCGGAGACGCAAACGGGACACCGTGGCGCAGGTTTTGCGCCATTTCAATGATTTGCTCGTCGGTCAGCGAATCAATATCTTCTTTTTCGCTTTCCACGCCGCCATGTGAACCGTTGTACAGCTTCGTGAGGAACTTGCGCAGTTCTGCCACCGTGGAATGCGCCTTGAGCATTTCGCCAATTTGCAGACCAATGCCTTTGGCGGCCCAGCCCAGATGCGTCTCCAGAATTTGGCCGATGTTCATGCGTGACGGCACACCCAGCGGGTTGAGCACAATGTCAACCGGCGTACCATCTGCCAGGTACGGCATATCTTCCACCGGCGTAATCTTGGACACTACACCCTTGTTGCCGTGACGCCCGGCCATTTTGTCGCCAGGCTGCAAGCGGCGCTTGACGGCAAGGTACACCTTAACCATCTTTAGCACCCCTGCCGGCAACTCGTCGCCCTGAGTGAGCTTCTTGCGCTTTTCTTCAAACGCAATATCTTGCTCGTGGCGCTTTTTCTCCAGCGAGTCTTTCATCGCTTCGAGTTGCGCGGCCACGTCCTCGTCGGCCGGGCGGATCTCGAACCAGTGGAACTTGTCGATCGACGCCAGATAGTCCTTCGTGATTTTGCTGCCCTTGGCCAGCTTTTGCGGGCCGCCGTTGGCTACCTTGCCGACCAGGAGTTTCTCGATACGGTCGAACGCGTCGGCCTCAACGATACGCAGTTGATCGTTGAGGTCGAGGCGATAACGCTTCAACTGCTCGTCGATGATCTGCTGTGCGCGCTTGTCACGCTCAATACCCTCACGTGTAAACACCTGCACGTCGAGTACGGTGCCGTTCATGCCGGAGGGCACACGCATCGACGTGTCCTTCACGTCGCTGGCCTTCTCGCCGAAAATGGCGCGCAGCAGCTTTTCTTCAGGCGTGAGCTGCGTCTCACCCTTGGGCGTGACCTTGCCCACCAAAGTGTCGCCAGCTTCGACTTCAGCGCCCACGTAAATGATGCCGGACTCGTCCAGGCGGCCGATTTGCTGCTCAGACAAGTTGGGAATGTCGCGTGTGATTTCCTCGCTGCCGAGCTTGGTGTCGCGCGCCATCACGGTGAGCTCTTCGATGTGTATCGAGGTGAAGCGATCTTCGGCCACCACACGTTCGGAAATCAGAATCGAGTCTTCGAAGTTGTAGCCATTCCAGGGCATGAAGGCCACCAGCATGTTCTGGCCCAGAGCCAGCTCGCCAATGTCGGTGGATGCGCCGTCAGCCACCACGTCGCCCTTGGCAATGTGGTCGCCACGGCGAACCACAGGGCGCTGATGAATGTTGGTGTTCTGGTTGGAGCGTTGGTACTTGATCATCTTGTAGATGTCCACGCCCATTTCGCCGGCCAACGCCTCGCTGTCATCGACCTTCACCACGATACGCTCGTTGTCCACGTAGTCCACCACGCCGCCGCGCTTGGCGGCGATGACGGTGCCGGAGTCCATTGCTGCAACACGCTCGATACCTGTGCCGACAAATGGCTTTTCGGGACGCAGCACCGGCACAGCTTGGCGCTGCATATTGGCGCCCATCAATGCGCGGTTGGCATCGTCGTGCTCAAGGAACGGCACCAGCGATGCGGCAACCGACACGATCTGCGCCGGAGAGACGTCCATGTATTGCACGCGATCGGGGGTAACGAGAATCGACTCGCCTTTTTCGCGGGCAGACACGAGTTCGTCAATCAGTTTGCCGTGTTTGTCCAGGGTGCTATTGGCCTGAGCAATGATGTACTTGCCCTCTTCGATGGCGGAAAGGTAGTCGATTTGATCGGTGACTTTGCCGTCCACAACGCGGCGGTATGGCGTCTCGATGAAGCCGTACTCATTGAGACGTGCGTACAAAGCCAGCGAGTTGATCAGGCCAATGTTTGGGCCTTCAGGTGTCTCGATCGGGCATACGCGACCGTAATGCGTGACGTGCACGTCGCGCACCTCGAAGCCAGCGCGCTCACGTGTCAAGCCACCCGGGCCGAGGGCCGACACACGGCGCTTGTGCGTGATTTCGGACAGGGGGTTGGTCTGGTCCATGAACTGCGATAGTTGCGAGGACCCGAAGAACTCCTTCAACGCAGCCGAAATCGGCTTGCTGTTGATGAAGTCGTGCGGCATCAGGTTTTCCTGCTCGGCTTGCGAGAGGCGCTCTTTCACTGCCTTCTCGATACGCACGAGGCCGGAACGGAACTGGTTCTCGGCCAGCTCGCCCACGCAACGCACGCGGCGATTGCCGAGGTGGTCGATGTCGTCCACCTCGCCGCGGCCGTTGCGCAAGTCCACGATGATCTTGATGACATCGAGAATATCGTCGAAGCTCAGCACGGTGGCGCCTTCGATGGAGTCGC
>CAYSMM010000242.1:0-4082 GCA_964432095.1 uncultured Burkholderiaceae bacterium
CTCATCAACTGCGGTGTGCTGGATTTACTCAAGCGCTTTGATCAGCTAGACGAGCTTGCGCGCATGAAGCACACCTCCGCCGTGCAAAAGCTTCTAGCAGAAACGGAGATGGGTGAATTGTTCAAGGTGCTGGTGCTGGGCACAGGTGTCAGCGCCCCATTGCGTGGCACTGCACATGCAGATAGAACACATCGCTTGTAACTCACGGCAATAAGCCCGTGCCGGGGCGGCGCTATACTCCGCGCTCTGCCTAAATTTTCAGCATCTCTCCAGGGCCTTTTAACACTATGACTACCGGCTTCGTTGCTGCACAAAAGCGCCTCATGCGCATTGGCCAGTATTCACTGCCAAACAACGTGTTTGCAGCACCGATGGCTGGCGTGACCGACATGCCCTACCGTAAGCTCGCCAAGCGGCTGGGCGCGGGCTATGCCGTGAGCGAGATGGTGACTTCGCGCCGCGATTTGTGGAACTCACTCAAGACCTCGCGCCGTGCCGATCACAGCGGCGAGACTGCGCCAATTACGGTGCAGATTGCAGGCACCGACGCACAGATGATGGCCGAGGCCGCAGCCTATAACATCGATCGTGGCGCCCAGATCATCGACATCAACATGGGTTGCCCCGCCAAGAAGGTGTGCAATAAATGGGCCGGTAGCGCACTGATGCAGGACGAAGTGCTGGCCATCGAGATCGTTGCAGCCGTCGTCAACATTTGTGCGCCACGCAATGTACCTGTGACGTTGAAGATGCGCACCGGCTGGTGCCAGCAGCACAAGAATGCGGTGGCTATTGCACGTGCCGCAGAGGCTGCCGGCATCAGCATGCTGACGGTGCATGGCCGCACGCGCGAGCAAGGCTATGGCGGCCATGCCGAGTACGACACCATTGCCGCAGTCAAGGCAGCGGTGAATGTTCCTGTGGTTGCCAACGGTGACATAGCAAGCCCGCACAAGGCGCAGTACGTGCTGCAATACACTCGGGCGGACGCGGTGATGATTGGCCGAGCCGCCCAGGGCCGGCCGTGGATTTTTCGCGAAGTGGCGCACTATCTGCAGCACGGTACGCCTTGCGCTGCGCCGACTGTGGCTGAGGTGAAGGTGCTGATGAACGAGCATCTGCACGAACACTATGCCCTGTATGGCGAGTTTGCCGGCGTGCGCACCGCTCGCAAACACATCGGCTGGTACATTAAGGCCTTGCCCGGTGGTGAGGCCTTTCGCGCTTACATGAACACACTCGAAAGCTGCCAAACGCAGCTTGCGGCTGTGAATGATTACTTTGAGGGTTTGGGCCCTGCCACCGTAACGCTCGACGCGTTGTGCAGCTCGGCCCATACGCAACCGGAACGGATTGCTGCGTAATGAGCAAGAAGCAGATTGAAGATTGCATCAAGCAAAGCGTGGACGCGTACTTTCGCGATCTGCGCGGCGCCGAGCCGCACGACATGTACGACATGGTACTGCGCGCGGTAGAAAAGCCGCTGCTGGAAACGGTGATGGACTACACCGCAGGCAACCAGTCGCTCGCGGCAGACTGGCTGGGCATCAACCGCAACACGCTGCGCAAGAAGCTGCTGGAGTACAAACTCATCCGTTAGCGCGTCTACTCAATTTGAAGTGATACTGTATGCTCTATATGCCATTTACTGCGCTTTGGATGCGAAGCTAAAGGCTTATACACAGCACTGTATCAAGCAGATTACGCTTAGCGCACAAGCATTCGACCCAACTCAACCGTACCCATCCACACTATGACCACGGCCTTACTCTCAGTTTCCGACAAAACCGGCATCGTCGAATTCGCGCAGCAACTCGCGGCACTGAAGGTCAAGATTCTTTCAACCGGCGGCACCGCCAAGCTGTTGGCTGAGCGTGGGATTGCGGTGACCGAGGTAAGTCAGCATACTGGCTTTCCGGAAATGCTAGACGGACGCGTCAAAACGCTTCATCCCAAGGTGCACGGGGGTTTGCTGGGCCGACGCGACATGCCTGCGCATGTGCAAGCCATGAAAGACCACGGCATCGAGCCGATTGATTTGCTGGTGGTGAACCTCTACCCGTTCCGTGAAACGATTGCCAAGCCCGATTGCAGCTTTGAAGATGCGATAGAAAACATCGACATCGGCGGCCCAGCCATGGTACGGGCCGCGGCCAAGAATTTTCGTGATGTCGCGGTGATCACCGACCCCGCAGACTACGCCACTGTAGCGGCTGAGCTGAAGGCGGGCAGCGTGAGCCTGGCCACCAAGCTGGCGCTTTGCAAGAAGGCCTTCACGCATACCGCGCAATACGACAGCGCCATCAGCAACTACCTCACTGCGCTTGGCCCAGATGCTGCCGATGCGCCTGCGCAGGTGCCCGTGCGCAGCGAGTATTCGCAAATCCTCAATGCGAGCTATGTGAAGCTGCAAGATTTGCGTTACGGGGAGAACCCGCATCAATCGGCGGCGTTTTACCGCGATGTTCAACCCGCGCACGGCACGCTTGCACACTACATGCAATTACAAGGCAAGGAGTTGAGCTACAACAACATTGCCGACGCGGACGCAGCCTGGGAATGCGTCAAGACGTTTGATGCACCGGCCTGCGTGATCATCAAGCATGCCAACCCTTGCGGCGTCGCAGTGGGCGCGGATTGCCTGGAGGCCTACAGTAAAGCCTTCAAGACTGACAGCACCTCGGCCTTCGGCGGCATCATTGCCTTCAACCGCAAGCTCGACGGCATTGCCGCCGATGCAGTGAGCAAGCAGTTTGTTGAAGTGGTGATAGCACCGGAGTTCAGCAGCGAGGCTCTCGACATATTCAAAGCCAAACAAAATGTGCGGCTGCTGCAAATTGCGCTGAACGCACACGCCAACGCACTGGACTTCAAACGCGTGGGCGGTGGCCTTCTGGTGCAAACCAATGATCTCAAAAACGTACAGGCCGCAGATTTGAAGGTGGCGAGCGCCAAGCAACCCACGCCGCAGCAACTGGCTGATTTGATGTTTGCGTGGAAGGTGGCCAAGTTCGTGAAAAGTAACGCCATCGTGTTTTGTAGCGGCGGCATGACGCTGGGCATCGGAGCGGGGCAGATGAGCCGCATCGATAGCGCTCGCATCGCCAGCATCAAGGCACAACACGCCGGGCTCACCCTGCAGGGCTCAGCCGTGGCCAGCGATGCGTTCTTTCCTTTCCGCGACGGGCTTGACGTCGTGGCCGATGCTGGTGCCACCTGCGTGATTCAGCCCGGCGGCAGCATGCGTGATCAAGAGGTCATCGATGCGGCCAATGAGCGCGGATTGGTGATGGTGCTCACTAGCATACGCCACTTCCGGCACTAGAGGCTAAACAGCAATTACAAGCTAGTCATGCCGCGCTATCAGGTTGCACCATAAGACACGAAAGCGATCGAGTGAGAATTCTTGGCATCGACCCCGGCCTTCGCATCACCGGCTTTGGCGTGCTCACGACTGAAGGCAGCAAGTTGCGCTACGAGACATCGGGGGTCATCCGCATTCCTGACGGCCCGCTACCCGATCGGTTGAAGTACATCTACGATAACGTGCGCGAGGTGGTGCGGCAAACCGCGCCCGACGTGGCCGTGTGCGAAATCGTATTCGTCAACGTCAACCCGCAAAGCACGCTGCTGCTAGGCCAGGCGCGCGGCGCAGCCATTACCGCACTGGTATCGCAACAACTCGAGGTACATGAATACACTGCGCTGCAACTCAAGCAGGCTGTAGTGGGCTATGGCAAGGCAAAGAAGGAGCAGGTGCAAGAGATGGTGATGCGATTACTCCGTTTGCCTGGCAAACCGGGCCCGGATGCCGCAGATGCGCTGGGCCTGGCGATCTGCCATGCACATGCCCTCAAGGCGCGCGAGCAACTCGCGCACGTCTCGGCCAAGCTCAACTCCCATCAACTCGACACAGTGGTTGGCAAGAGGGGCTTGCGGGTCAAGCGTGGCCGTCTCGTATGATGCATGCATCATGATCGGACGTATTCACGGAACTCTTGTCGAGAAAAATCCACCACGCGTGCTGGTGGACTGCCACGGCGTCGGCTACGAAATCGATGTGCCGATGAGCACCTTCTACA
>CAYSMM010000243.1:0-4081 GCA_964432095.1 uncultured Burkholderiaceae bacterium
AAGAGCGCATCATCGACGCGGGCGCGAGCTTCGTCATTACCGCAGACGAGCAGTTTCGTGGCGGCAAGACGCTGCCGATCAAGGCTATCGTCGATGAGGCGATTGCCATGGGCGGCTGCGACGGTGTCAAGAAAACGGTGGTGTTCAAGCGCACCGGCGGTGCGGTGGCCATGGGGGCCAAAGACGTGTGGTGGCACGACGTGGAAGGCCCAGCAAGCGCGCATTGCGAGCCGGAATGGGTAGACGCCGAGCACCCGCTGTTCATCCTCTACACCTCGGGCTCTACGGGTAAGCCCAAGGGCATTCAGCATTCCACCGGTGGCTATCTTTTGTGGGCTACGCTCACCATGAAGTGGACGTTCGACATCAAACCGCAAGACGTGTTCTGGTGCACGGCCGACATTGGCTGGATCACCGGCCACAGCTACGTGTGCTATGGCCCCACGAGTGCGGGCGCCACACAACTCATTTTTGAAGGGGTGCCGGTCTATCCACACGCCGGGCGCTTCTGGGAGATGATCAACCGTCACAAGGTCTCGGTTTTCTACACCGCGCCCACGGCCATACGCTCGCTCATCAAAGCCAGCGAGACAGATGCAAAAGTACACCCCAAGAATTGGGACTTGAGCTCGCTGCGCATCATGGGCAGCGTCGGCGAGCCCATCAACCCCGAGGCGTGGATGTGGTATCACACGCACGTGGGTGGCGGCCGCTGCCCGATCGTCGATACCTTCTGGCAAACCGAGACCGGCGGCCACATGATCTCGCCAATGCCGGGGGCTACACCACTCGTGCCGGGCTCGTGCACCTTGCCGCTGCCGGGCATTCAGGCCGCGGTGGTGGATGAAACCGGCCACGACGTGCCCCACGGCCAGGGTGGTATTCTGGTCGTCAAGCGTCCGTGGCCCTCGATGCTGCGCACCATTTGGGGTGACGCCGACCGCTTCAAGAAGAGCTACTTCCCGGCCGAGCTCGGGGGCAAGCTATACCTGGCTGGCGATGGTGCTGTGCGCGACAAAACTACCGGCTACTTCACCATCATGGGCCGCATCGACGACGTGCTCAACGTCAGTGGCCACCGGCTGGGCACCATGGAAGTGGAAAGCGCACTCGTCGCCAAAACCGACCTAGTGGCCGAGGCCGCAGTCGTGGGCCGCCCGGATGACCTGACCGGCGAGGCCATCGTCGCCTTTGTCGTGCTCAAACGCGCACGGCCTACGGGCGAGGAGGCCAAGCAAATCGCGGCTGAGCTGCGCAACTGGGTGGCCAAGGAGATTGGCCCGATTGCCAAGCCCAAAGACATCCGCTTTGGTGACAACCTGCCCAAGACCCGCAGCGGCAAAATCATGCGACGCTTGCTGCGCAGCATCGCCAAGGGCGAGGCGATTACGCAGGATGTATCCACATTGGAAAACCCTGCAATCCTGGAGCAGCTTGCGCAGAACAATTAGCCGCGCTGTCTGCCAAGGGACGGCCTTCCGATGTTCAGCTCGCGGGTCGCCAGGTGTTGGCCTGCTAAAATTCGCTCTCCTGGAGAGGTGGATGAGCGGTTTAAGTCGCACGCCTGGAAAGCGTGTGAGGGTTAACAGCCCTCCGCGGGTTCGAATCCCGCCCTCTCCGCCAATTCATGAAGCCACCGTTGCGGTGGCTTTTTAATTGAAGTGGAGAGGGGAGCACAGCACCTGCGTGCTGTGCGATCGGGATTCGAAGGGTTGCGCCTGCAACCCAAGGGTGTAAAAATGTCATATACTGTAATGACTATACAGCAATTGCTGGTTTTTATCAGAGCATAATCGGTGCTGTAGAGTATCCAGTATTACGATCATTTCAACTCGACGCGTTGCGTGCCGACGCCACCCATGCATGCGCTTGCAAGTCGGCAAGGCTCACGAACTCAAGCGCCTTGGCATGCGTGGCCTCCAGCAACACGGGTGGCGCAACGCCGGCGTGCAGCGCTTCGCGCCAGCGTACAGCGCACAGGCACCAGCGGTCGCCGGGCTTCAAGCCCGCAAAACGCCATTGCGGACGGGGCGTGATCAAGTCGTTGCCGAGCTCGAGGCTGAACTGCAAAAACTCTTGCGTCACACGCGCACACACCACATGCGAGCCGACGTCTTGCTCGCCGGTGTTGCAGCAGCCGTCGCGGAAAAAGCCGGTGAGCGGGTCGTAAGAGCAGGGCGCAAGCGGTGTGCCCAGCACGTTGATGGGGGCGGTGGACATCGATGAGCTCATGTCTTCATCATAGGCAAGGCCGCATAACCCCTGACCCATCAATGAATTTGCCCGAGCGGGCTTTCACCGACACGGGCAACGCAGATCAAGTCAGGAGGCAGATTACTTCTGCTGGCCGGTGGATTTCACCAGTGTCATGGCGGTGCCGATCAGCCCAGCCACCTCGCCCATGTTGTTGGGCACGATCAGGGTGTTGTTGGTTTTGGCGAGCTGCGCATAAGCCTCAACCGCTATCTCCGCCACCTTCAGGTTGACGGCTTCCATGCCGCCGGGCGACTGGATCGCCGCTGCGATTTTCTGGATGGCGGCGGCCGAGGCCTCGGCCACCGCTGTGATGGCTGCGGCCTCACCCTGTGCGCGGTTGATTTGCGATTGGCGCTCGCCTTCACTCTTGGCGATGAAGGCTTCGCGCTCGCCGGTGGCCAGGTTGATCTGCTCTTGCTTACGGCCTTCAGACTCGGCGATGCGCGCGCGCTTGTCGCGCTCGGCGGTGATTTGCTGCTGCATGGCACGCAAAATCTCGGCAGGCGGCGTGAGATCCTTGATCTCGTAGCGCAGCACCTTGACGCCCCAGTTCATGGCGGCCTCATCGAGTGCGTTGACTACTTGCGAGTTGATGTAGTCGCGCTCTTCAAACGTGCGGTCGAGTTCCAGCTTGCCGATGATGGAGCGCAGCGTAGTTTGCGCCAGCTGCGTGATGGCCAGCAGGTAGTTGGATGAGCCGTAGCTCGCGCGCATGGCGTCGGTCACCTGAAAGTAGATGATGCCGTCCACCTGCAGCTGCGTGTTGTCTTTGGTAATACATATCTGGCTGGGCACGTCGAGCGGAATTTCCTTGAGCGAGTGCTTGTAGGCCACGCGGTCGATGAAGGGCACGATGAGTCGCAGCCCTGGCACCAGGGTGCGGTCATAGCGGCCCAGCCGCTCCACCACCCAGGCGTGCTGCTGCGGCACGATTTTGATTGTGCGGATGATGAAGATGACGACAACAATGAGAATTGCCAACGCAACATAAAGGCTCATGTATTACTCCTGCTAGTAGTGTGCTGTTGCTGGTATTATTTAGTGACTATCAAGCGATTACCCTCTAGAGATATGATTTTGTGCTCACCTGGCTCGGGTGTGCCGTCGCCTCCAAAGCGCACCAGCCACTCGCTGCCGCGGTAGTAGGCACGCGCCGTGCCATCGTCGTTCCAGCGTTTGATGTTGACTCGCTCGCCGACGTCCAGATTCACGTCGCGGTTGGCGCCGGCCGGCACGTCGCTGGGAAGGCTCTTGGCGCGCATGCGGTGCCACACCGTCACGGCGGCGCCGGCGATCACCGAAGAGGCGGCAATTTGCGCCGTGGCGTCAAACCCCATGTGCGCGGCGAGTGCGCCCACGGCCGCACCCGCCGCAAGCATCAACAGATAAAACGTACCCGTGGCCAGTTCAAGCGCCACCAGTACCGCTGCGAGTAACCACCAGATGGTTGCTGGGCTCAAGTCCATGTCGTTTCCGTCCTTTGCCTGAATTATGGGGCTGCGTTGCCGCCCAGCAACCGCAGCCGCGACAAAATGCCAAAACCGCGGCACAAACCGTCATACACTTCGCGCATTCTGCACAAACGATACCAGCACAACAGCCATGCGATTCCGATTTCCGATAGTAATCATTGACGAGGACTTCCGCTCTGAGAACGCCTCCGGCCTGGGCATCCGCGGCCTGGCCGAGGCGATTCAGAAAGAGGGCATGGAGGTGATCGGTGTCACCAGCTACGGTGACCTGTCGCAGTTCGCGCAACAGCAAAGCCGCGCCAGCGCCTTCATATTGTCCATCGACGACGAGGAGTTCACGCCGGGGCCTGACC
>CAYSMM010000244.1:0-4030 GCA_964432095.1 uncultured Burkholderiaceae bacterium
TGCGTCGTGCACCAGCCGGTTGCAACTGGCCTGATGCGTGTGCAAAAACTCCACCGCATCGACTCCAGCAGGTGCCTGCAGGTTGAAGTGCAGATTACCGTCGCCCAAGTGCCCAAAGTTCACTAGGCGTGCTCCTGGAAATTCTGTCTCGAGTTGCCCGCCTACCGTGGCCACGAATTCAGCAATGCGTGAGATGGGCAGCGAGATGTCGTGCTTGATGTTGAGCCCTTCCTCTGCTTGCGCCAGCGGAATGCTTTCACGCAGGGACCAGAACTCAAAACTCTGCTGCAGGCTCTGAGCTACCGCAGCGTTGCTCATCACGCCGTCGTGCAGTGCATGCTCCAGCAGCCGCTCGAACATGCCGCTGGCGTGCGGCTCGCTGATAGTGTCGCTGAGCTCCAGCAGCACGAAGTAGGGTGCGTCTAGCGGCAGTGGCAAGGGCTGATTGGGAAAATGCGTTGCAACGAGTTGCAGGCTGTGCGCATTCATCACCTCAAACCCGGTGAGCCCGGCGCCCAGATGAGACCGGGCCATTTGCAGTAGCTGCACCGCGGCTTGAATGCTTGGGAGTGCAGTAAACGCCGTGACCTGCGCGGCAGGCACTGGGAATAGCTTGAGTGTTGCTGCGGTGATGATGCCCAGCGTGCCCTCGCTGCCGATGAACAGGTCGCGCAGGTCGTAGCCGGTGTTGTCTTTGCGCAGGCCGCGCAGACTGCTCCAGACCTCGCCGCTAGCGGTGACGACTTCGAGCCCCAGGCAAAGCTCGCGCGCGTTGCCGTAGCGCAGCACCTGCGTACCGCCCGCGTTAGTGGCGAGGTTGCCGCCAATGGTGCAGCTTCCTTCTGCAGCGAGCGACAGCGGGAACAAGCGCTCGCGCCCGGCTGCGGCGTCCTGCACGGTTTGTAGTACGCACCCGGCCTCGACTGTGAGGGTGTCGTTCTCGGTGTCAATCTCCCGGATGCTTTGCATGCGCGATAGACTCAGCACCACCTGCGTACCGGCATCACTGGGCGTTGCTCCTCCGGCAAGGCCGGTGTTGCCGCCTTGCGTGACGATACACACGCGCGCAGCGGCGCACGCTTGCACGACGGCCGCAACCTCCTGCGTGGAGCCAGGGCGCACCACGCACAAGGCCTTGCCGCGATAGCGTCCGCGCCAGTCGGTCTCATAGGGCACACAGTTATCGCCCGTCAGCACGTTAGCGCCGCCAACGATGCGCTGTAAAGCATCAAGCAGCATGGCTTGCATTCACAGGCGTGCGCGACGCCCGGCAGTAGATGGCCACAGCAACGAACAGCGCAGTGGCCAGCGCGGCCTCCCACCAGCCCAGCGTGGCAGAAAATCCACGGTCGCTGGTGGCACGCGTCAGGCCCTCGGCCACGTACAGCCACACCAGCAGCGAAAGCACTTGAAACGTGCGCCGGTTACCGCGCAACACGCCAAACAGCACGAACATCAACGGCACCACCTTCAACACCAGCCAGGTGCCGCCGGGCCGAAGCGGCGCTAGCCACAGCTCCCACGCCACACATAGCAGCATCAACACGATGAGTAATGCGCACGATGCAAGGTAGGCGGCATACGCCGGATCATTCCTGTTTGCCGTGCTCATGCTGTGGCACCATCCGGGCTGCACGAACGAGATCGTCGAAACTCTAACTTCATGAATTTGAGTGTAGCCAAACTGCAGGACTTCTGGCGCACCGGCCAGTTCACCGCGTCGCTGGTGCTCACGCGCCTGCGCGAGGACCGCCTGCTGCAGACGGCGGGCAGTCTGACCTTCACCACGGCCCTGTCCATCGTACCGCTGTTGGCGGTGGCGCTCGCGGTGTTCAGCGCATTCCCCGCGTTTGCCAAGTTGCAACTGGCATTGCAGGATTACCTGCTCGAAAGCTTGATTCCCGACCGCATGGCCGATCAGATCTTGCGGTATCTCAACAATTTCGCCAGTAAGGCGCGTGGCCTGACTGCTGCTGGCCTTGCAGTGGTGGTGTTCACCGCAGTGGCGCTGATGCTGACCATTGACCGCACGTTCAACACCATTTGGCGGGTGCAGCGAGCACGGCCGCTGGCGCAGCGTGTGTTGGTGTATTGGGCCGCCATCACGCTCGGGCCGTTGCTGTTGGGGGCGATTTTTGCGCTCACGTCGCTGGTGGTGGGCGCTTCCAAGGGTGTGTTCGGGGCCATGCCCGCACCTTTGCAGTGGCTGTTTGAGGTGTTGTCGATTCTCCTGACCGGCGCGGCCCTTGCAGCCTTGTATCGCTTGATCCCCAACGCTCAGGTGAGCTGGCGTGACGCGTTGACCGGTGGAATGGTAGCCGCCGTGTTATTCGAAATCGCCAAGCGCGTGTTTACTGGCTACGTTACGGCGCAGCCCACCTATTCCTCCGTGTACGGTGCGTTTGCGGTGTTTCCGCTGTTCTTGCTGTGGGTTTTTACAAGCTGGCTGATTGTGCTGGCCGGCGCGGTGATCACCGCCTACGCGCCGGCCATTCGCGCCCGCGCGCTGCCCAAATCGCTGGCGGCCGGAGCGGGCTTCATGGACGCAATTGGCTTGTTGCGCACGCTACACATGGCGCAGATCAACGGCCAGAACCTGCGTACCACCGACCAGCTCGCCTATGCGCTCAAGCGCGACGTCGCCTACGTCAACGAACTGGCCCATGAGCTGGCTGATCTCGCCTGGATAGGCGAGGTCGATGGCGAGAAGGGTCGTGCCTGGGCCTTGATCTGTGACCCTGCATCGACGAGCGTCCAAGCTCTGGCCGAGCGGTTTGTGTTTTCGCACGCATACACGGGCGAGCTGGCGCAGGCACGTGCCGTGCTGGGCGAGGGCGCGCGAGCGAAGCTGGCCGACTGGTTGACTGAATGAAACGCTGAGGAATTCTGGCGATTGCAGGCAAGATCGCCTTGCAATCGCCCAGTCGCATACTCGGCATGACTCAAAAGCGGATCTTGCCGGTCCAGATGTCTTTGTACATCACCCAATCGCCCATGAAGCTGTAGAGCGGGCGCTTGAACGAGGCTGGTTTGTTTTTCTCAAAACCGAAGTGGCCCACCCACGCAAAGCCATAGCCGCACAGCAAGCCGTAGAGCAAGTATTGCAGCTTGCCGGTGGCAAACAGCATGGCGAGGCACACCAGCGCGAGAGTCGAACCCGCAAAGTGCAACCTGCGGCAGGTGCGGTTACTGTGCTCGGTGAGATAAAACGGGTAAAACTCGGCGAAGGTTTTGAAGCTTCTCGGGTCATGCTGTTCTTTGCTGGGGAATACTGCGCTCATGGCTGTCTCCTTGGCTGGCTTGTGCTTCACTCAAGCGTAGCGTGGCGGCATCGCAGCCGCAAGCTACACCACTTTTGCCGGCCTGGTCAACGCGGCACCCGGCAGGTTTGCAATGTAGAGTGCTCAAAATATTTAGATACTCATTACCCTATATGCTAATGTCTGGTTGTTGATAATGAGTTATTGGCATGATAGTTGCATGAGTATCCGATCAATTCAAGCACCGAGCAGCACTCGCAGTGGTTTGAGCACGCCATCGGGCTGCTCGGCCATAAGGCTATGCCCGCAGGGCAGGGTGATGGTGTGCGAGTGCGGCAGCAGGCTTTGCAAACCCTTGGCCGAACGCATGGGGGTCATCATGTCCTTGTTGCCCAGCACGAATGTCGTGGGGCACTTCACCAAGGCGGCGGCTTTCTCGCCTCCTGCGTAGTGGTTGCAGGCAACGAAGTCGTTGTGAAACACATTGACGCTTTGCTGGCTGGCTTGTACTCGCTGCATCAGGCGCATGCTGCCACCATGCAGCCAGAAACCCGGCCCCGGCAATGATGGCTTGCCGGCCAGGGTGCTGAAGCTCCAGTTGTTGACCATACGCATGGCTTTATCGGGGTCGTCCAGGCTGGTTTGCAACAACTCGTTGGACACCTTCATGGGGTAAGCGGTGCCTATCAGCGCCAGGTGCGTCACGCGGTCGGGCGCACGCGCGGCGCATTCCAGCGCAATGAGGCTGCCCATGCTGTGGCCGGCTATGG